>JBDRWI010000005.1:0-60211 GCA_039802265.1 Caldifarciminota bacterium
ATCCAAGTATTTTTGAAATCCTTTCTTTTGATGTCTTTTTGCAAATCCTTCAGCAATTAGACGTGGTATTGCCTTTACCGACCTTCTCAATTGGTCAACAAGGTCAAATTGTTCGGCCTTTGGTAATTTAGGAATAATTTTTGTTAATACAATGATGGATGCTTCGTATGTTTTTTGATATACATCCAGGTCAGTGAAGCTTTTAATCTTCTGCCCCATTTACGACCTCCTATTACCTAAACCTTATCTCATTTCTAAACCCAAACCCACTAATCATTTTTTTCAACCATCTTCCCAACCCCAACATATTAACCTTTTTCTTTGCACTTACAATGCATTTCGCCACATTTGGGACAACCACGGATATACTTCTCCATCGCCTTTTCTGCATTAATGCCAAGGATTGAACCAACAGACAAAAGCCAGGCAAGGCAATCTGCGAATTCTTCGTTTATCATCTTTTTATCTTTTTTCCGAATTGCCCTTGCCAGTTCACCAATCTCTTCAATTAGCCAGTTAAAGGTCTTATCAAGACCCCTTTTTGAGTCCTTTTTAAAATATATCTTTTCAATGAGTTTTTGATATTCACTTAGATCCATAGCGTCTGCCAGTTAATTTATTCATTATATTCATATTTGTTTCAAAATCAAGGTTATTGGTTTCTTTAATATCTTATACTGCCTTTAAGAAAAGTGACTTTAGATAATTACCCTCAGGGAAGTTTAACAATACCGGATGGTCCTTTGTCGCACTGCCCTGGTGGATAATCAGGAATTGGCGCTTTGCGTCATTTGCAGCCGCAACTAACATTTGCAGGAATTCATTTTGCGAGATGTGGTAGGAACAGGAGGAGGTAAAGAGAATTCCTTCGTTATTAAGCAGTTTCATCGCCATCAGGTTTATCTCTTTATACCCGCGCAGGGCTTCAGACTTCTTATTTTTTGACTTTGTAAATGATGGAGGGTCAAGAATGATTGTATCAAATTTTTTCTTCTCATTATAAAATTTACGTAAGTCTTCAAAGACATCACCAACTTTAAAATCAATTTGATAACCATTCAAATGACTGTTCTGCTGCGCCAGGTTAATTGCCCCAGGTGAGATGTCTATGCCCAGGACTTCGCCATTTTTCGCCGCATAGAGTGAAAAGCCACCGGTATAACAGAAGCAATCAAGAATTTTGCCCCTTGCCAGTTCGGCAATTTTCTGGCGATTGGCGCGCTGGTCAAAGAAGAAGCCGGTCTTCTGTCCATTGATGATGTCCACTAAAAATTTCAGTTCATCCTGTTCAATCTGGACAAGTTCAGGAACCTGCCCATAGGCAATTTTATTTAATACATCCAGTCCCTCAAGTTTGCGCAGATGTTCATCGTTCTTTTCGTAAATCCCTCGCGGTTTATAGTCTTCGATCAAAACCCGAAAGAGCAGGTCTTTCTTCTTTTCCATCCCCAAAGAATTTATCTGGACAACATAGTAATCGTTATATTTATCAATAATCAGTCCGGGCAGACCGTCACTTTCACTATGGACAAGGCGAAAACTATTACCAAGGCCTTTCCTCTTTTGCATTGCATCCTGTAATCTCTTTCTTATTAAATTCTCATTGAAGTCCTCTTCAATAGTAGAATAGAGTCTGACCTCAATGAGCGAATGGGGATTAAAAAAACCACTACCGATGGTCTTTTTCCTTTCTTCTACCCGTACTACATCGCCGGGTTTGATTCCATCTTCAATACTGACTACTTCATTGGAAAATATCCAGGGATGGTTAAGATGCCGGCGCCGCACGATAACTTTTTTCATAGTTTTTATTATATCCAATTGCAAGCCGCCTGTCAATTTTACCATTGACTTATTAAATAAAATTTATAAAATAATTATTATGAAATGCCTCCGGTTTTTTCTTGGAATAACCGGTCTGGGTTTTGCTATGGTCTTAGATATCCCAGTTGATAATATAGAATATCAATTGGAAGACTTTCAGGGATTTCAGCGTATCGTCTTGCCCAATGGAATATACTACGGCACACCGGGTAGTCCTGAACTGCCAATGGTTGTTTATAACTACTTACTCCCCCAGAATCAAAGAATAAAAGAAGTAATGGTGATTGCCGAGGAGTGGTCTTTAATCCCGGGTAATTTTACTCTCTTTCCGGTTCAGTATCCAAAGACCATCGACGAAAGCCCGGCGTTTACTGAACCAGATTCCACAATTTATAGTACCGCAAATTACTATCCAGAAAATTGTATTTATACCTTTAATTCAGGAAATATGAGGGGATATAAAATTGGACAGATTGCGGTTATTCCTTTTAGATATAATCCGGTTCTGAGGCGTTTAGAAATCCTAAAAAGTCTAAAACTTGCAATAAACACGATTGATTGTAATTGGGGCGTTTCTCCAAAAAGACAGACCGCTCTCTCAAAGACAACTTTTGAGAAACTCTTTCAGTCAATTATCAACGAAGAGATAAAGGGGTCTGCACCTTATTATTCTCCATCCTTTTCTGTTGAGGAAAATCCCCAAGACTTGAGTCCTGCGGAATTGCCATCGCTATTGGGACCACCGGTAGATCTTTTAATCATTACTACCGAAGAAATGCTACCGGTATACAGACAATTCGCTTGGCTAAAAAAAATCCTTGGTTTCAATACCGTAATAAAGACCTTAACCTGGATAAGACAACACTACACCGGCATTGATGATGCAGAGCGGATAAGAAATTTTGTCAAAGAGGCAGTTGAATACTGGGGGGTCAGTTTTGTCCTTCTGGGAAATGATGTTCCTATAATTCCGACAAGGTGGGTATGGCTTGAATACCTAATGGGATACTTCCCATTCTGCATTGCCACTGATTTATATTTTTCGGACCTTGATGGAAACTGGAATTATGACGGTGATAACCGGTTGGGTGAGGTTTCTGATTCCATAGATTTTTATCCTGATGTGATTGTGGGGAGAATCCCGGCACGAAATTGCGATGATGTAGCAGGATACCTTTCCAAATTGCATTCCTATCTATTTGACCCCCATTGTCCTCCATCCGGTGAACCACCGTATCAAAGGAAGGTCTTCTTTATTGGCTCAAAGTTACATTATGATTATGATGCCTACTATATCTCACTCAGTTTAAGCAACCACCTGCCTCAGAGTATTTTCAAAAATTATCTATACGAGGGGCATTTGTCCGATTTCAAGAATAAAATCTATGAGGGATATAATCTAATTACCTTCATCGCCCATGGTGATGTTAACCTAATGAGGGTACATACCCTGCCGCGTGAGAATGTTACAAACTTCGGATTTGATTCTTTGACAAATGGAATCTATCCCTTGATGGTTGTTATTACCTGTTATGCTGGACCGTTTCAGGAAGACTGTCTTGGCGAACACTGGGTTATGAATCCATCGGGAGGTGGTATTGGCTTCATAGGACCGACGAGTTCAAGTGTTGCCTCCTATCATCAAGATTATACCAATTTTCTCCTTGATTCACTATTTGCATTATCACTGGGGGGGGCATTGTCTTATTCAAAAATACCACTTATTCCCCCCTCCCAGATTTCTTATAACTGGCATCGGATATATCAGTTTTCTTTAAATCTCCTCGGTGACCCAACTCTAATGCTATGGCGTGACATGCCTGAATTCATAAACTCAGTCAATATATATCCCGATACAGTATGTGTTGGAATTGAAACAGTTACGGTGCAGATTACCCCACCCCTTGATTCATTTGTCGTGGTTTTATATAAAGAAAATGAGTTGTTTATCAAAGAGACCGGCTATGCCGGTTATTGCCAGGCTATAATAAAGACGAAATCCACTGGTTTTTTGAAATATACAATTTTAGCACCAACCCGTATCTCCTATATTGATTCAATCTATGTCAAACTAGCTTCATCATACCTTGTATATTTTAATCATACAATCTATGATACAATCGGAAATGGAAACGGAATTGTCAATCCAGGGGAGAGAATATTTCTTAGAGTTAGTCTTGCAAATAACGGCACCGAGACTGCTAATGGAATATCAGTCACTCTTGGTACCCAGGACAGCTTTATTACAATCTTGAATGATACCTCGGGTTATCCTATAATCGATCCCGGAGAACACGCCGAAAATTTAACGCCATTCTACTTTTTCACAAAGAATTCAATACCAGATGCCCATCCAATAATTTTTAATCTCCAGATTAAATATTCAGGGACTTATAATTATGACACCTTTCAGATAATTCCTCAGGCACCCAGGCTCTCACTTTTCACCCAGAGAGCAAATAATAATGGAGATACCATCGGGATATTGTGCTACATTGAAAATAGAGGAAGTTGTATTGCTGATTCAGTCGTTGCCCGGATAAGTTCTTATTCTGATACAGTTTTGGTCCTTGATAGTATTGCAAATTTCTTAAATATCCAGGCACATTCCATTACCCCGGCAGTTGATTCCTTTAAGTTGTTTTTAAACTATCCGGGTAGTGTCTTATATAACTTCCGACTCTATTATCGGGGGATAGAGGTGATAAATAATAAGATTAAACTGGCAACACCACCGCAGCCCGATTCCCTGATTTCATTCGGTATGCCCAATTCAATTGCCCTTAGCTGGAAGCCGATAACCAGTGCAATCGGATATAGAATCTATCGGGCAGTAAATCAAAGTGGTCCTTATCAATTTTTAAAAAATAATCTTGAGCCAATCTGTTATTTTGAAGATTACAATGTTCAACCCGGGATTCACTATTATTATTATCTTTGTGGGGTGGATTCTTCAATGAATGAGGGGATTAATTCCGATACAGTCCAGGCAATGACAAATCCTATTGTAGCACAGGGCTGGCCCAGGACTGTTTATGGTTATCTCTTCTCATCAGCGAATTTTGGAGAACTTGATCCTTCTTATCCTGGTTTGGAGATTGTGGTCTGCGGTAAAGAGGGGAGTGTCTATGCATGGCACTATGATGGGACACCCCTTGCTGGCAGTCTTGATGGTCGAATATTTCAGGGCAATGGAGAAATCTGGTCTTCACCGGCGGTCGGGGATGTAAATTTGGATGGGAAATCAGAGATCTGTTTTGGTATAAGGAGGAGTGCCGATAACCTATATGTCCTGACAAAAAATGACACAACCTGGATTCCCCTGTCAGGCTGGCCAAAATCATTGCCAGGCGGTGTTCTTACCTCACCGGTTTTATCAGATATTGATAATGATGGCGACCTTGAGATTTTTGTTATCTCAGAATGGGGTATGCTCTATGCCTTCCACCACACCGGTGCTGGCGTCTTTTCTCCGGATGGGTTGTTAAAAGAACTCTATGGTTCACATAGGGGTTCCCCGGCAATAGGCGATATCAATGGTGATGGTAATTTAGAGATTGTTGTCTGCGGTGGTAGTGAATCGGACTCCCTCTTTGTCTGGGATAGATACGGGAACTACCTGACACCATTTCCGATAAGGGTTATTCCCAATATGTCTTTTTCGCCGGTTCTTGGTGATGTTACCGGAGATGGCAATTTAGAAATCTGTTTTTACACTGATTCCACAAATTTTGTTCATCTGGTTGATGCAAATGGCAATATCCTATGGCAGAACCATATTCCACTACTGGGTGATGTTGAGGCATATCCGGTATTCGCCAATATCACGGGGAATGAGAGACCCGAAATAATCTGTGGTAGTAATCAGGGTTACGAGGTTTTGTGTGTATTTGATTCTTTGGGTAATATGATTTCGGGATTTCCACCCCAATTCGGGCACGACTTCAAACTTCCAATTGGGGCTGATATCAACGGTGATGATTCAATGGATATATTATGTGGCGCCGGAGACTGGAATCTCTATGCGTTCCAGAATGATGGTAGTCTTGTCACCGGCTTTCCGATTCACTTCGGAATCAGGATAGAACAATCGCCTGCTGTCTTTGATATTGATATGGATGGTAAATTAGAATTGATGGTGGGTGCCAATGACTACAAATTCTGGGTATTCAATCTCAATTCCCGAAATTTTGACTGGCCCAGATTTCGCTATGACCAATATAACACCGGTTGCTACAAATCCGAAAATTTGCCGGGAGGAGTAATTATTCACCGCGCACTTGCTAATTCTTATTCCCAATTACTGGTCTGTCCTAACCCATTCCTTGAGAAAACAGAAATCAGATATGAGATAAGAGATATGGGCAGATATATGTCTGTTTATCCCATATCCCATATCTCACATCTCCCATCAGCCAGCATAAAAATCTACGACATCACCGGTCGGCTGGTTAGAAGTTTCTCCCCGTTAACGGTCAACAATAAGCGGTCAACGATTATCTGGGACGGCACTGATAATTGGGGTAGACATTTACCAGCGGGTGTCTATTTTGTGCGATTAGAGGCTTGGGGTTTAAGCAAGGTAAAAAAGGCAGTATTAATTAAGTGAGAAGGCAAATTTGATAATTGACAGACAGTAAATTTTTAGTATAATTTTTAATGGGATAGGACGAAGAGGAGGTGATGGAAAAAAACACATAAAAAGGTTGAAGTCTCAATTGGGGTAAAAAAGGAGGCAAGATGAAAAGAATTTTGCTATCTTTGATGGTTTTGTTTTTTGTACTGGGTTTGGCAAACTCTGTTACAAGCCCGAAAACTGCATCAAGGTCAATTCCTGGAGAAACGAAAGGTAATAAACTTGAGAATTTTGAGGGGCCGGATGCTATCCCTAAATTTTTGGATGAGACAAAAGCTCAATTTATTCCAGCGAAGTATGGTGATGGGACAAAGATTATCTTCTCAAATGGAATCTATTTTGACACAAAGTTCCTTGGTAAAGATGGTGAACCCGATTTGCCTGAAGAGTTGAAAATCCAATATCGTGAAGATGAATCCGGTTATTACATAGTCCAGTTCTCCGGACCGATCTATGAGATACAGAAGAAGTGGCTTGAAGAAAATGGTGCAAATATTCATTTTTATATCCCAAACTATGGCTTTGTCGTTTCAGTAAAGAATCGGACGCAGATTGAGGCGATTCGCACAAACCCTTCGGTTAACTGGGCGGGGATTTATCAGCCCGCTTATAAGATTTCTAAAATGTTCAACAGGGTTGGTGAAGAGCACATTGTTACAATCCTTTTGTTTATGGATTCAGATATTGCTTTGGTTCTCGATGAGATAAAGGCGATAACAAAAAAGACAGAGTTTGCTATCGTTGATAATGGCATAAACAAAATAATCCGTGGTGTGATAAATAAAAAAGACTTAAGTGCAATTGCGCATATAAAGGGAGTCTACTGGATTGAACCGTATATCCGTCCGGTGGTAAACAATGACTATGTCCAGTGGATTGTTCAATCCGGCACCTCAGGAGTAAGGAGCATCTGGGCAAAAGGAATAGCAGGTGAAGGTGAGATTGTTCATACCTCTGATACAGGAATCAACTGCAACCATTATGCCCATCTTTCAGGAAGTTCTCCAATCACAACCTGGGGTGACTATCCAAGCCACAATGCGATTATCGCCTACAAGCCGGGTGGACCGAGTGATAAGGTATTATTCGGCGATGGTCAGGGAGGTGGTAGTTATCACGGCACGCACACCGCCGGAACAATTACCGGTGATGATACATTAACATCTGGCGGCAGTGCCCGCGATGGGGTGGCAAAACGTTCAAGGATATATTTTACTGACATCGGGGGAAGTGCTGATACGCTGTGGATATTCGGTGACCTTAATGAACTTTTTATCCTCCCTTATAATGGAAACAGTGCAGGGGGAGCCCGCGTCTCATCAAATTCCTGGGGTGCGGCAGTAGCCGGTGAATATACGGCGGAGGCGCAACAGGTTGACCAGTTTATGTGGGCACACCGGGATTTTCTCATCTGTATGTCTAACGGAAATGAAGGTCCAGGCACAAATACTGTTGGTTCTCCTGCAACTGCCAAGAACTGTGCCTCAATTGGCGCCTCAGATAATGGAAGCACCTACTACACATATCTGGCGAGTTATTCCAGCCGCGGACCGACTGATGATGGTCGGCAAAAACCAACAGTCCTGGCACCGGGTGGTTATTATGCCTATGTCTATTCTTCTACAAGCGGAACAAATACCTACGGCGGAATGCAGGGTACAAGTATGGCATGCCCTGGTGCGGCTGGTGCGGCAGCCCTGGCACGCCAGTATCTAAGGGAAGGCTGGTATCCTTCAGGTAAGAAAACAGCCGGCAATGCCTGGAGTTATATCAGTGCGGCAATGCTCAAGGCAATTCTGGTCAACTCGGCAGACACCAATATGAGGCAGGGCACAAATGGATATATCCCCAATAACAACCTTGGCTGGGGTCGGATTAATCTGGATTCCACGCTTTACTTCTCTGGTGAGGCACGCAAGACATTGCTCCTTGATGATACAATAGGGGTTTTGACTGGTGAAAGAAAGGACTATCACTTTAATGTCCCATCAGGTGCTGCAAATTTGAAGATTACCGTGGTCTGGACCGACTACCCAGGAAACCCTGCGGTCTTAAAACAGATTGTAAATGACCTGGATTTATACTGTCAGATTGGTTCTACATTCTACAGGGGGAATCAATATTCAAATGGGCAGTCAGTGGCAAATCCTGCAGGCCGAGATTCACTCAATGTTGAGGAGTGTGTCAGGGTTAATTCGCCGACTGCGGGTGACTGGCTTGTGCGCATAGAAGGCAGGAATGTTCCTTTTGGACCACAACCCTTTGCCTTGGTGATTACCTATACCGCAACTGCCGTGGCCGGCGTAGTTTCAACTGATAAACCGGTCTATCGGGCAAATGACTTTATAATTGATACAGTTAGAGTCAGGGTGGAAGACCCGAATTATGGTGCAGTTGGGATTCGTGATACAGTCAGGGTTGTGCTCAGTGGCAAGTATATTGAGACTCAACCTGAAACACTAAAGTGTGTTGAACTTGCGGAGAGTTCCTATATCTTTAAAGGTGAAATTCCATTGCTCTTCCGTGGGGCAACCCATAATGATGGAAGACTATCCGTCTGTCAGGGTGATACAATCTATGTCTCCTATACTGACAATAGCCCTTCTTATACCTCTACAACCTGGGCTGGAGTTGATGCCTGGTATTTTGTTATTTCCAATGTCCATTGCGAAAATATCTCCGCCACTTCGGTTGATGTCTGCTGGACCACAAATGAAGGTTCTAACTCCAAGGTTTACTATGGAACAAATCCCACCAATCTCAATCAAATAGTAAGCGTAGATACACCTTATTGTATACCCCATAGGGTAAGACTTTCAGGATTGAGCGAAAATACAATCTACTATTACGATGTTGAATCCAGGGACTTCCGGGGAAATGTAGTGCGTGATAACAATAATGGCCAGCACTATACATTCAAGACCGGTTCGCAGACCGGTGTTGATATTCTGGTTTTACTGTGTGATGGTGTTAATGATGCTACCCCCACCGGGCAACCGCTTCCTAACTTAAGAGAACGTTTCCGTAAGGCAATTGAATTGGGTGGCTGGAACTATAATTACTGGGAAACATCGGATAACTACGGATATACGCCAAGTCGTGAAGTAATGAAGAACTACAAGGCGGTCTTTTCAGTTTATGAAGATGAATATCCACCCTTTATTCCTGCTCAGCAGGAGACGATAAAGAGATACGAAGAACTCGGCGGCAGAATTGCCTTTGCCTCGCACGATGTCTTATGGCATTCCTGGGTGAATAGTTCAAATAAGTCCTACGATACTCTCTGGTGCAAGAATTATATGCAGGTAAGGTTCAAATATGATGGGACAGTAACCGGCACTTATAATATCTATGGTGTCAGTGGTGACCCGATAAGCGGGCCGTACTCAAGCACACCAGTGAGTTATACACCGCATCGTGATGGCGCGGCGTACGATTCATTGGATGTAGTTCCAACTCCACCCAATGGCTGGGATGCTGGAGGAACTTCCAATCCGGTCTGGCGCTGGAATACAGCAACCGGTGGGAGGATTGGGGCAAGATGGGAGTCAGGCAACAATCATGGAACACTGGGTAATGGTGTCTGGGGTGGTTATAAGACCCGCACAATATTCAATGGCTTTTCTATAACCCAGATGGATACTACAAAACTTCCGGATATCCTTAATAATCACTTCATCTGGCTCATCGGCCATGACCATCCGGATGTAACCCTTACCTCACCAGTCGGTGGTAATACCTATACAACAAGTCCGATCACAATCTCCTGGACTGCCACTGCCTATGGCGGGGCAGCAATTGATACAATCTGGCTTGAATACTCTCCTGATGCCGGTCAGACCTGGTATCTAATCGCCTCAGGCACAAACCTTACTTCACCCTACTCCTGGAATGTCAGTAGTCTGCAAAACAGGAATACCTACCGGGTGAGGATAACCGTCTGTGATAAGAATGTCTATCCTTCAATGAAGGGTGTTGCCCAGACGACCAATTTTGCGATAAATATCCCGGGGAATGACGATTTAGGACCAAAGGTTATTCCCAATTCAATTGTTGTTGCAAATAACCCAAAGTTTGTGACCTCAACGGATACGCTTCTACCATTCACCGCAGTGATAAGCGATTCTGAAACCGGAATGAGCACAATCGGTGCAGCAAGTTACATTGCCAAGAGCCCGACCGGAAATACAACCGGTGAACAGCCAATGCAGGTCTCTGATGGCAACTGGGATGAAATCTTGGAGGATGTGAATGCCTCAATTAGACTTATGTATATCCCCGGCGCGATCAATGTCTGTTCACTATTTGTTCGTGGTAGGGATAATGCAACACTGCGGGCACAGAACTGGGGTGCCTGGTATTATCGCACATTCACACTGATAAATGGCGATATTCTTCCAGTAGGAATTGACGAGATAAGAACTAAGACTCCAACCGCTTACGCACTTTCAAATCCTCTGCCCAATCCAGCCAGAGGGTCAGTCAGGATAAACTATTCAATCCCATACACCAGTAATGTCACTCTTAAGATTTGCAACTGTCTGGGTCAGGTCGTGCGCACACTGATTGATAAAGAGCAGGAACCTGGTTCATATACCATGGTCTGGGATGGTAAAGACGACAAAGGACGCAAACTTGCATCGGGAATTTATTTTTACCAGTTTGCTGCCGGTGAGTTTAAGGACATCAAAAAGGCGGTACTACTAAAGTGAAAGAAAGGAAGGGTAGGGGGTGTTTTTCACTCTCTACCCTTCCTAACAAATAAAGAACTAATTGCATTTGTAGGGAGGTAAATATTAAAAAGATTATAACTCTATTATTGACATACTCTCTGATATTATCCGCCCAAGGGTTTGGTGCCCGATATCTGATAATTACCCATGATAATTTCTATAATCATATCCTGCCCCTTGCCCGATGGAAGCATAAGAAAGGGATGAAGACAAAGGTTGTCAAACTCTCTGAGATTGGCTCAACCGCACCCCAGATTAGAGACTATATTGTCAATGCCTATAATAACTGGCAGATAAAACCTGAATATGTCCTATTTGTCGGTGCCCCCAATTTCATCCCTTTCCCTCTGGTCTTGGGCTGGAATTCAGATAACTATTATACCAATATAACCGGTGATTTGTATAATGAAATCCTTTCAGGCAGATTGACCGTTCGTGATACAATTCAGGCAAAGACTGTGGTGAATAAGATCCTTGCCTATGAGAGAAATCCCAATACTACAGATACCCTCTGGTTTAAAAGGGCATGTCTCATTGCCAATGAGGACTATGGTTATTATCCACCAGTGGGTAATGATACAGTCTACTGGAATGATGTCCGGCACGCCAGAAGTCTTATGCTTGCCAATGGCTATGACTTAGTTGATACATTATCCTGTGGTCTGGGGAATAATGCCAGTAATGTCTATCAATCAATAAATAGTGGCCGAGGATTTCTAATGTATCGGGGGTCAGGTCTGGGGAACTGGGAATATCCATTTGAATGTTATCCTCAATATTATACAACAAATGGCACAAAACTACCAATTGTTCTATCCTTTACCTGCTGTACGATTGGAACCGGTTCAACGCCGGCTGAGGCTGAAATGTGGTTTTTATGTGGAACACCAACGAGTTTAAAGGGTGGGGCGGGTTATTTTGCCACAACAACCGTTGGTGGTGGTTTTATCACCTTTCTAAGGAGCGCGGTCTCACGGGGCTTCTTTGATGCCGTATTCGTAGATAGAAAGAGGACCTTTGGCGAGGCGTGTGAAGGTGGCAGGGTCAGGGTCTATACAATGTATCCATATCAGGGTGGTGACGAAGAATATGTCGGTTTTACAACAATCGGTGACCCGGAGATGAATCTCTGGACTGCAGTGCCCTGTTCACTTTCGGTTACCCATCCCCAGTTGATTCCATTTGGAAGTGCCAATTTCTCAGTCAATGTTCGCGGGGCAACCAATGCCCAGCCAATAGTTGATGCCTTTGTCTGTATTACCGCAAAACAGGACACAAATATTTATGCCCTTGATACAACCGATAATAACGGCAATGCATATTTCTCAATTAATCCGATGGTTGTTGGTGATACAGTTTATGTGACAGTTACGGGCAGAAACCTGAAACCCTATGAAGGATTTATGATTGTTAGTGCATTAAACACGCCTTATGTAGTCTACTTACGTTCAATAATTGACGATTCACTATCAGGCAATAACAACCATTTAATCAATCCGGGAGAGACGATAAACTTGCCCCTCTGGGTGAAGAACTGGGGTGAGAGCGCTGCCTACAATGTTTCTGGAATATTAAGAACCAACGACCCCTATACTACAATAACCGATTCAATCAAGTCCTTCGGCCTGATTTTAGGACATGACTCCGCCTTTACCGGAAGTGATGGCTATAAATTTTCTCTTAACTCAAACTGTCCTGATCTCCACATTATCCCTTTTGACCTGGCCTGTCGGGATTTGAATGATTCAGTATGGATATCCCATTTCAGCCATATCGTCTATGCGCCCCTTTTGACCTTTCAGGAGATGCAGATCAGTGGGGGAAATGGTAATTCTAACTTAGAAGCAGGTGAGACGGTCTTTGTGCGGGTAAAAATAAAGAATATAGGCCATTCTCCAATAGATAATGTGGATGCAATACTACAGAGCCTTTCTGGTTATCTGGGGGTGATTGATTCATCAGGCTATTATGGGCATATCGGAATTGATAGCACAGCTATAAACAATTCCAATCCCTTTGTGGTTTATGCAGACCCATCAACACCCCAGGGGACAGCTGTCAATCTGAGAATAATTCTTTCTGCGCCCTTCTACACTGATACGCTCCTTTTCTCTTTAGTGATCGGCAAATGGGATTATTATATCTGGAATCCGGACCAGACCCCACAACCGGGTCAGAATATGCATGGCATTCTTTCCAGCCTTGGTTATTCAGGTGAGATTGGCTCAAACCTGCCTGCCGAGCTCCAGTACTACAACGTTATCTTTGTCTGTCTGGGTGTATTTCCCAATAACCATGTGATTCCCAATGGCAGTACCGAGGCAATTAGATTACAGGAATTTGCAAATGCCGGAGGTAGGCTCTATATGGAAGGCGGTGATGTCTGGTGCTATGACCCGGCAATGGGTGGGCATAACTTCTGCCCACTCTTTGGCTTGAATCCAGAGAATGACGGTGGTTCAAATATGGGACCGGTTGCCGGTATCTCTGGGACATTTACCAATGGGATGTTTTTCAATTATTCAGGGGAGAATCAGTGGATGGACCATATTGGCCCTGCTGCCACCGGTTCCTTCTTGATCTTTCGGGATTATGACAATAATTTTAACTGCGGGGTTGCCTATGATGCCGGGACCTATCGCACCGTTGCTACTTCATTTGAACTTGGACTGCTCGTTGACGCCGCACCTCCTTCTACAAGGTCGGCGCTCCTTGATTCAATAATGCACTTCTTTGGTGTATCTCAGGGTGTTGAAGAGACTGACCTGCAAGCCAATAATCCATACATCCCATCCTTAACTGTCTATCCCAATCCATTCCATGAGAAGACAGAAATCAGATATGAGATAAGAGATATGGGCAGCTATATGTCTGTTTATCCTGTATCCCATATCTCACATCTCCCATCAGCCAGCATAAAAATCTACGACATCACCGGTCGGCTGGTTAGAGATTTTTCACAATTAACGGCAGACGATCAACGGCCAGTGGTAATTTGGGATGGCACCGATGATTTTGGTAGAAGACTTTCCGCTGGTATCTATTTTGTGTGCCTGAAAGCGGGTAATTATAAAGAGATTGAAAAGGTGATACTATTAAAGTAAAAGATGGGGAGATAATCTAAATCTTGAACTTCCAGCCCAGATACAACTCCCTTGCCTTCGGGTCGTTGATTAAGGTCTGGGCATCTCCAGAGAGCAAGACCTTAGAGTCATAGATTAGATAAGCCCGGTCGGTAATCTCAAGGGTCTCCCTAACATTGTGGTCAGAGATTAAGATTCCGATTCCCTTTTTTTTTAAATTCAGGATAATCTCCTGGAGTTCGGCCCGGGCAATCGGATCAATCCCGGTGAATGGCTCATCTAAGAGTAGATACTTTGGCTGACTTATCAATGCCCGGGCAATTTCTACCCTTCTCCTTTCTCCGCCCGAGAGGGCGTATGCCTTCTGATTTTGCAGGGAGGAGAGGCGGAATTCTTCAAGGAGTTTCAATGCCCCTTCCTTTGCCTCTTTTGCCTTGGTACCGGTAATTTCATATATTGCAAGCAAATTCTCCAGGACGGTCATCTTTCTAAAGACACTCGGCTCCTGACATAAAAAGGATATTCCCATCCTTGCCCTTTTATACATTGGCAAATTGGTTATCCGCTGTTCATCAAGGAAGATATCGCCACCGTTGGGGATGAGGAGTCCAACGATCATGTGAAAGGTTGTGGTCTTACCGGCGCCATTTGGCCCTAAAAGCCCCACAATCTCACCCTGATTTATCTGAAGGTTAACCTGATTGACAACCGTCCTCTTTCCGAATATCTTGGTCAACCCTTCAGTCTTTAGCATTCTGTTTCTCCTTCAACTTTAATAACCCCTTTGGATTTCCCTCAACAATTACTCGCTTTGCCCGACTTTGCTCAAATTGAATTGTTATCATAGATCCCTCAACAAGATTATGGGAATTCTCCTGGGTCCAATAGTCTCCTTTTCCATTGTAAACCTTAAAGTATTCAATATCTTTATCTTTTAAAAGAAATTCACCCGAGTCTCCGCGCAATTCATTATTTTTTTCCTTTACTACTGGTCTTTTCAAAAAGCCCTGTTCATTTTTTAGATTATATTCTATTGTATCACAGAAGATGGTGATGCTGTCTATTATTCCTTCAATTGAATCATAGCCAAAAAATTTGTTCTCGCTGTTTAAAAGAAAAAATTCCCTCGCCTTTATTACAATCGGACTCTTATCCTCTCTTAAGATTTCCAGATACGGACTTTGGGTAAGGGCACCCCGCTCGTTATCAATTTCATACCAGCCATCCTCGCCATAGGCAATCTGTTTATTTTGCAGGTCTTCAATCTTTATATTATGGCGCATCCTTACAATCTTTTTAAGTCCGTCATAGTTTAATGAATCAGCAGTAAATATCTGCTCTTTATGGTAGAGCGAGACATCTCCAGTAAGCAACCCCGATTTAGATTCAAAGTAGTAGGTAGCATTATTTGCCCTTATCCTGCCATCCGGATTGGTTATCAAGATACTGTCCTTTAAGATAACATTGCCCCTGGTCTCGTTGAGCTCTGCCTCCAGACAGGTGATAATCGTGCTCTCCTGTTCAATTATAACATTACCGAAGAGATAGACAATACTTTCATTATTCTCCCTGACAATCTCAACCCTGTCCGCCCGGAATGGAGTAAGGGCGATTAGACAGCAAGGAGCAAGAAGCGAAGAGAAATAAAGCACGGTCATTTTATATTCGGAAATTGAATTGGTGAAGTGCCTTTTATATCACCAATTATTTCTATTCTTGTTAAATCCGGGGTTGTTTTGAGACCATTTCCCTCAATCGTTGTGCTATCCCTTTTTATTATGCGCACATAGGAATTGGTCAGAATCTTTTGTGAATCATTCTGCCAGAACAGAGAATCGGTAAAGAGTGTAGTTGAGTCCCTGGTAAAGAGAACTACTGAGTCACGCACCAGTATGTTGTGCGTCCGGGTATTCAGCTTACCGGTAATGCTTGAAAGACGGGCGAATTCCTTTCCCGTTGTATCAAAGAAGACAACCAGGACAGTATCAACACTGATTATCTCATCATAAACATTGGCGAAATCCGCATAGAGGGTCCATTTCTTTTTACCTCCATGGGTTTCGGTAAGGGTGAAATTTTCCAGAACAAAGCGGGGCATAGTTATTTCAATCTTTTCGGCTATGTTATCTTCTTTACAATTAGACAAGAGAAAAAGATTTATTACTACAAGAGCAGAAAAATAGCGTAAATAATTCATATACCTTTACTTCGGGATTTATAAAACCACCAGTAATCGTAAGGACGCGAATGGATAAGGTCTTCTAAATTGCAGTTAATCTTTAAAGTAGCGATACCATTTTCCAAAAAAATTCCAAATGGAATCAAACAGGCGCCGGTTAGCAAGGCGAGTCTTTTAATTCTTTGAAATTTTGAATAAAGTTCATCACCGTCAATCAAGGTACAGAATATTCCCTTTTCCTTTATAAATTTTATAATCTTTCTTATATCACCTTTATAAAATACTACAACGCCATTTTTGCTTCTTATCTTGAAAAGTAACTTGTCAAATAGCTTGGCAATACAGGTTTTGTTATAATCCGCATAACGATTTGTAATAATGCCCATTTTGTATCCCTGCCGGGCAAGGAGTTTTGGCATTATCTCCCAGATGCCAAAATGGCAGGAATAGAGAATTGCCCCGTTATTTAATCTCGGCAGTTCCCCAACAATTTGGTATTTATAATCAGGATTTATCATAAAGGCAAGATTCTTTGCGATATGTTTGAAAAGGAGCCAGACATTTCCCCTGAAGCGCCTTTTGAGATGTCGGCGCCGCTGATGATTGCACCAGTAAAGGATCACCAATAGGGAATAAATTAAATAAAATAACAAGTTTATCAGGATGATTTTTTTAATGAGGCACTGATAAAATGGTAAAAGACAGGATTGGGAACAAGGGGTCTTGAGGTAAATTCAGGGTGAAACTGAGTACCAAGGAAGAAGGGATGATTTTCAATCTCAACAATTTCCATCAGTCTGCCGTCGGGTGATTTTCCGGAAAAGATTAACCCCTTTTCCGTTAATGACTTGATATATTTTAGATTCACTTCATAGCGGTGGCGGTGCCTTTCCTGGATTTCTTCTTTACCATAGATTCTGCGGGCAAGGGTCTTTGGTTCCAGCCGGCAGGGGTAATTTCCGAGGCGCATTGTTCCTCCCAAGTCCTTTATCTTTTTCTGTTCAGGTAAGAGGTCTATTACTGGATAGGGAGTAGCATCATCAAACTCGGTTGAATTTGCTCCTTTCATACCACAGACATTGCGGGCAAATTCAATGACGATACACTGCATACCGAGGCAGATTCCTAAAAGTGGCTTCCTGTGTAAACGCGCATACTGAACAACCCTTATCTTCCCTTCTACACCACGCATACCGAATCCACCTGGAATCAAGATTCCATCTACATAAGCAAGTGCATTGGCAAGCGCCGAATCATCCTCAATACGGTCTGTATCAATCCATTTGAGTTTTAGTTTGGCGTCGTTGGCAACCGCCCCATGATACAGTGCCTCAATGATGCTCTTGTAGGCGTCGCGTAACTCCACATATTTACCGCAGATTGCAATTTCAACATTTTTCAGGGGTGTCTTTGCCTTTTCTACGAAGATTTTCCATTCGGTCAGATCGGCGCCACATTTTACCTTAGGATTATTCTCCATCCCCAAGAGTGATATAATCAATTGATCCAGTTTCTGTTGGTGGAAGATGAGGGGAATTTCATAGATACAATCAACATCTACAGCATCAATTACTGCCTGGGGTGGGACATTACAAAAGAGTGAAATCTTTTTTCGGTCGGCTTCATTTAACCAGGAGTCACTCCGGCACAAAAGAATATCAGGCTGAATACCCATGGAGAGCAAAACACGAACTGAATGCTGGGTTGGCTTGGTCTTGAATTCACGGGTTGTTTTTATGAAAGGAACCAATGTTAGATGGATATATAAGACATTATTTCTTCCCAGATCAAGGCGCATCTGCCTTGCCGCCTCCAGAAAAGGCTGGCTTTCAATATCACCAACGGTTCCACCAATTTCGGTGATTGCAATGTCAATGCCGTTCTGATGGGCAAGTTTTGTAATCCTTGATTTTATTTCATCGGTGATATGGGGGATAACCTGTACGGTCTTGCCGAGATATTCTCCGCGCCGTTCTTTGGTAATCACCGAGTAGTAAATCTGACCGGTGGTCACATTATTGTCTCGGGTCAATGACTCATTGAGGAATCGTTCATAATGTCCGAGGTCAAGGTCACATTCGGCACCATCACCAGTTACATAAACCTCGCCGTGCTGATAAGGATTCATCGTTCCCGGGTCAACATTTATATACGGATCAATCTTCTGAAGCGTAACCTTAAGACCATATGATTTTAAGAGGAGTCCGATTGATGCAGTGGCGATTCCCTTGCCCAGCGATGATACTACCCCACCGGTAACAAAGATATACTTTGTTTCCATATTGTTAAGTATAGTTAAAAATTACGCGATGTCAAGAAATGATTTTTAAGGGCAATATTGATTTTTTATTAAATCAGAATAATATATTTATAATGAACGGAATTAATGCCTTGACCAGGATACTTGAAAAAGACCCCAGGTATAAGAAGGAGGCATACTTCTTTGTTCTTGAGGCACTGGATTATTCAAGAAAGAAATTTAAGGTTGAAAGGCATGTAACCGGGCGCCAACTTCTGGAGGGTATCAAGGAGTTGGCGCTAAATCGATTCGGTCCAATGGCAAAGTTGGTTTTTGAATACTGGGGCGTAAGAGAGACCATTGACTTTGGCAATATTGTCTTCAATATGGTGGAGGAAAAAATTTTGAGCAAAACCGAAGAGGATAAGCTTGAAGATTTCAAAGATGTATATAACTTTGAGGAGGTCTTTGTAGCAAACTACAAACCCCGGTTTTCTAAAAATAAAAAGGGAGAGAATTTAAGATGATGGTGAAAGGAGGTTAAGATGCCTAATCTAAAAATATATATTGGTTTATCTTTATTGGTCCTCTGCTTCGGTACTGCGGAGCAGGATTATCTCTGCGATGGTGTTATGATCAAGTCTGAGAATAATTTTCTAATCGAAAATCAAAGGAGACAATTCGTTGTTGTTGATTCTTTTAGCCCTGGATTCTGTGATTATTCAATGGGGCTTGCACATGATGGACAATATCTCTGGAACAATTACGCCTGGTCGCCCAGAATTGCGCGCATAAATCCCGAGTTCCATCAGGTAGTAAATATCTTTTATCCGCTTTACGGCGACAGGGACATGGCTTTTGACGGTACCTACCTCTGGGTATCACACTGGCAGACCAATTCCATATACAGATATGATACCGCATCTTTTGCGCTTGTGGCATCGTATGACCCGCCGTTTGCCGGTCACGCCCATGGTTTAGCATGGGATGGTGCTTATTTATGGGTTGGCGAAGAAAGTGGGCGCATCTATAAGATGACCACCACCGGTGATACAATTAGATCCATACCTTTCAACGCGCCATACCCATCAGACCCACGTGGATTGGGTTTTGCTGCCGGACATTTATGGGTTGGCCACCAAGGCTATGGACGTATTTACGAGATTGACACAATCAGTGGTGCGATTATCAACTGGTATAACGCACCAGGCTATGTTCCAGGCTGGAATTTTCAACAGGGAGTTGATTTTGGAGGTGGGTATCTGTGGACGACAACAGGGGGTACATATAATCGCATCTACAAGGTTGATATTGGATTGGCCAATATTGAAGACGGCAAAAAAGTGGCTGGACTAAAGACCAGATTGAACATTCACCCTAATCCTTGTAGAGAAAATGCAGTAATTAGTTTCCATATTGACCAACATGCTACAACAACGCTCTCAATCCTGGATGCAAGCGGGAGGACGATTGCAACTATTATTGACGATGTTAACCTCGCTCCTGCACATTATCAATACAGACTGCCAGATGGGTTAAACTATAGCGGCGTCTATTTTATCGTTTTGAGGATAAATAATTCAGTGCAATCCATAAAATTTGTTAAGCTATAGATTATGCGATTAAAGACACACCCAAAATATTAGAAATTTTTAATTGCCTGATAAGCCAGGTAATTATTGGGATGAGTTCTAATGCAGAATATAGAGACTTGAGTAGAGACTGTGGTATTCTCTCATTTAAATAACGGTCCCTGGTCGGGCTTTATGTTGAAGTGTTCGTAGGCGAGTCTGGTTGCCTCCCGTCCCCGGGGTGTCCTCCTGATGAATCCTTCCATTATCAAAAAAGGCTCAAAGACCTCTTCAATTGTCTGGGCATCTTCACCGATTGCCACGGCAAGGCTGTTTATTCCTACCGGTCCACCCTGAAACTTCTCAATGATTGTGCGGATGATCTTCTTATCCATTTCATCAAGCCCCCGTTTATCAACATCAAGTTTTTTTAAGGCATATTCACAGATTTCAAGGTCAATAATTTCTTTACCCTTAACCTGGGCAAAGTCGCGCACCCTCCTCAATAATCTGTTGGCAACCCTTGGAGTGCCCCTTGCCCTTCGGGCAATTTCCATGGCGGCATCCTTGACTATCTTCAAATCAAGTATCCTTGCCGAGCGTCTTACAATATGATAGAGGTCTTCGGTCGGGTAATAATCAAGTCGGAAATTAATACCAAATCTGCTTCTGAGGGGCGAGGTGAGGAGGCCCGAACGGGTTGTTGCGCCAATCAATGTGAATTTTTCAAGTTTAAGGCGCAAACTTCGTGCACCCATTCCTTTATCCTGCATAATATCAAGATGGAAGTCTTCCAATGCCGGATAAAGATATTCCTCAACGAGTTTATTTATCCGATGGACCTCATCAATAAATATTACATCCCCATATTTTAAGTTGCTCAAAATACCAGCAAGGTCAAAGGGTCTTTCCAGAATTGGTCCTGATGTCGGATAGATATTTACATCCATCTCCCGGGCAATGATATGGGCAAGGGTCGTCTTGCCCAGCCCGGGTGGACCGAATAATAGAATATGTTCCAATGGCTCCTTTCTCTTTTTTGCTGCCTGAATAAAGACCCTGAGGTTTTCCACAACATTCTTCTGCCCGACAAATTCTTCAAGGTTTTTGGGTCTTAAGGTCAATTCATAAATCTCTTCTCCATCAAACCTTATTCCTGATGTGGTTCTTTCGGTCATCGGTTTCTCAATGCCTGCCTTACCATTTCCTCCAGGGGCAAATCAGCGGGGAGTCCCTTGAGTCTGGTGATTGCCTCAGCACGGGTGAGTCCCAGTGAACACAGGGCATTTATTGCCTGAGTTAAGATGGTTGTTTCTTTTACAAAACTCAATTTTCCTTTCAGCTCCAGGATTATCTTGCTGGCAAGTTTCTTTCCTACCCGGGGAATGGAACTCAGCAATTCAATATTTTCTTCTTCAATTGCCCGGGCAAGTTCCTGGGGATGGAAGTTTGATAATAGGGCAAGTGCGGATTTTGGTCCGACCCCGGGAACCGAGGTTAGTTCCTCAAAGGCTTGAAGTTCTGCTCGGTCCAAAAATCCATATATAAAAATTTCCTCTTCTTTGATGATGGTCTTTGTATATACTACAACCTCTTTATCCAATTCCAGATGGTCAAAGATATTTAATGGCGATTGAATAAAAAAACCAATCCCGGAGACATCAAGGATGAAATAAGGCGGAGATTTTTCAATTACCCTTCCCTGTAGTCTGCCAATCATCCTATCTTCCTTGAGGCGGTATAGGCGATTGCCAGGGCATCTATTGCATGGTGGGATAGCCTTGATTTATTTTTGATGAGTATCCTTTCAATGATAAAGCGCACCTGCTTTTTCGATGCTTGGCCATTACCGGTGGTAGTGAGTTTAACCTGGGCTGGGGTATATTCAAGGATGGTTATTCTCTTCTGTAACAAAAGATAAAGAATTGCTCCCCGCAGTTCTGAGATACGCACCAGACTGGCAACATTTTTTTTATAGAATGCCTTTTCTATCGCTACCGCATCTGGTTTATAAAGATGAATCAATTTTTCTATCGCCTTACAGATTGTCAGGATCTTTTGTATATAGACCTTCTCTTTGGGTCTGATTGTGCCCGAGAAGAACTTGCTGTTATCAATTATAACACCGTAGCCGGTCGCCGATAACCCCGGGTCAAGACCAAGAAGCGTCATTTAAGGGAGATGAAAGATTTCCAAATATATCACTTCGGAATTGTCCACTTAGGGTCAGGATTGTGCAGATATCTTCTCCATTATTTCATCGGGGATATCAAAATTACTATAGACATGCTGGACATCGTCAAGTTCATCAAGTGCCTCAAATAGTTTAAGAACCTTCTCCGCGTCCTTTTCCGAGACAGGCACGGTGTTCTGGGGAATCTTTGTCAGTTCGCTGCTGAGTATTTCAATGTTATTATTTTTAAGAATCTCTTTTACCTTTGAGAAATTCTCCGGTGCAGTGATTATCTGATATACATCCTCTTCGGTCTTCACATCAAGGGCTCCCCCCTCAAGTGCATAGGCGATTATCGTATCCTCATCATACTTCTTGGCATCAACCGATATTATACCTCGGGTCTGAAACTGCCAGGCAACTGAACCCTGAGCGCCTAAACTGCCATTATGACGGGAGAGGATATGCTTGATCTCACTGGTCGTGCGATTGCGATTATCAGTCACCACCTCAATCAATAGGGCAACACCATTGGGTCCATATCCCTCGTATGTCACCTCTTCAAGGACCTGACCATCGTCAAGCTGTCCGGTTCCTCTTTTTATTGCCCTTTCAATATTCTCATTTGGCATGTTGGCTGCCTTTGCCTCTTCAATTGCCGTGCGCAGTCTTGGATTTGCATTAGGGTCTCCGCCACCATGCCTTGCTGCAACGGTAATTTCCCTTATCAATTTTGTAAATAATCTACCCCGGGCGGCATCAGCACCAGCCTTCTTCCTTTTGATTTTCGCCCACTTAGAATGCCCTGACATAAAACACTCCTTTTTCAATAATAATCATATAAATATTTTAATCAAAAATTACGGTAAGTCAAGATGTGGCTACTAAGCCATTGATAACCATTAATTTTTGATTATACTCAATAATATATGCATTTTGCTGTCTTCATTTCTGGCTTCACTGCGGTTGTGGGTCAGGCACTATTGATTCGGGAAGGACTTACCTTATTTTCAGGAAATGAACTCAGTTCCGGAATTGTCATCTGGCTCTGGCTGATATGGACCGGAATCGGCAGTCTCCTCTTTCCAAGATTAAAGTTGAAAAAAGAACCACTGAAGATATATGCCTTTTTGCTCTTTTTGTTAGCCATTATGTTTATTTACTCCTTTCTGTTTTTTCGATTTATTCCACAAATCTTCTCCCTGCCTTCGGGTGAAGTTATCGGTTTGGACCGGATGGTCTTATTTTCCTTTATCGCCCTTGGTCCTGCATGTCTGTTGGTGGGTGCATTATTCCCTGCTGCCTCAATTATTATCGCACCGTCAACGGTCTATCTAATAGAAGGAATTGGTTCATTCGCCGGAGGAATACTCTTTTCTTTTCTCTTAATAATGTTTCTCCCGCCATCCGGAATACTTCTGATTGTTGTCTCTCTTCTGTTGTCTGCTGGATTTTACATATTGAATAGAAAAAAATTTATTTTTATCGCCGTAATTCCCTTGATTTTATTACTCAAGATTCAGCACCTTGAATTTTTCCTGAGAAAAATCCAGATGCCCAAACATAACTTAATTGCCCTTTATGAATCAAGATATGGAACAATCGCCGTTACCAAGAGTGAAACCCAATTAAATTTCTATTCCAGTGGTTTTTTTGACTTCGCCTACCCTGATGTATATTCGGCAGAAGACGCGGTCCATTATCCCCTATTGATTCATCTCCAGCCTGAAAAGATCTTGCTTATCGGTGGTGGTGCTGGAGGGGGGATAGTAGAGGCACTCAAACATCCATCAATTAAAAGCCTAACCTATGTTGAACTTGACCCTAAATTGCTTGAGGTCTCAAGACAGTATCTTGGCAACTATATCAATGACGAACGGGTGCGTGTTATCATCGGTGATGGCCGATTTTTTGTCAAAAATACCAAAGATAATTTTGATTGTATCATAGTTAATCTGCCCGACCCGCTAAATGCCCAGTTAAACCGTTATTATACAAAAGAATTCTTCCAGGAGGCAAGGAGACATCTTAAAACAGATGGCTTATTTTCAATAAGGGCTACTTCACCACCGGATATGATGAGTCCTCTTTATGCCCAATATCTTGGCACTATTTATGCTACACTCAAACAGGTTTTTAAGAATGTTTATATCCTTCCCACCGCCCGTATAACATTTATTGCAACCGACCTGACAATCGCCAGCAAGATTACGGAATTATTTAAAAAAAGACTGGCTTTAAGAAATTTGGAGCTGGTCTATGTGAATGAATATTTCTTTGATTACAATTTCACACCGGAGAAGATAGAATTCCTGAAGTCAACCATTTTACGGTCTGGGTCTTACATCAACACCGACCTGAAGCCGGTCTGTTATTATTTTAACACAATCTTATGGGGTGGGGTTATTTCTCATGGATTAAAAAAGTTATTTGTTAAACTCTTCAATCTCAATCCGTTTTTCTTCTTTCTTTTATTATTGTTGCTCTTATTCTTCTGGCGTCAAAAAACTATCGTATATGCTTCAATATTCTCTATCGGGGCGGGGGAGATTTCAGCCGAGATAATCTTGATAATTCTCCTTCAGGTTCTCTATGGCTACATATATGCCTGGATTGGATTAATCATTGGCTTATTTATGCTTGGCCTGGCAATGGGAACATACCTCTTTATTAGAACAAAATTTTTTCATAAGCATTCGATTGATTTTCTAACAAGTATTCACATTTTTATCACAATCTATTTTGCCCTGATTTTGGGCACCGCCCTGCTAAAAATTTCCGGTGCAAATTACTTGATAGCAATTCTAATTTCCCTTGGTGGACTCCTTGGTGGATTGCATTTTCCCTTATCAGTGGCAATTTTAGGCGACCGGAAGGCAGGTAATATTTATGGAAGCGACCTGATTGGCTCAAGCCTTGGGGCAATTGCTACAACCTTTGTTTTTATTCCCATTCTTGGAATCCATTATACCATTTACTTATTTATGCTGTTGAATCTCCTCGTCTTTCTGGGCTTGAGATTCTTTATTGATAGAAGTAACTTCTAAAGGCATTACCCATCGTTATGTATTCTCCTTTCTTGACTCTTTTTCCAATTTTATTATAATTGTTAAATTGTATCAGGAGAGTCCATGGCATTTGGAAAAGAGATTGAAGAGATAAAGAAAATATTAAGAATCGCATCTGAACTGGAAATGAAGGGCAATATAAAAGAAGCAATCAATCAACTTGAGCGAGCGATAAAGATAGATGAAAATGATGGAAGTCTTTATAACCGACTCGGTGATCTTTATATAAAATCTAACAAAACGAAAGAAGCACTACAGGCCTATCAAAAAGGGATAAGTGCCTTTCATACGGATGGTCTATTCAGAAATGCACTTGCCTTGTGTAAAAAGGTTTTGAGATACGATCCGGGAAATGTAGAAATAAATTTTGTTATTGCAAGGCTGCTTGTTGACCTTGATGAAAAGGCTGATGCGATGATGTATCTTTTCACTTATATAGAAAGACAGATGGCGGCAGGGAAAAAAAATGAGGTTATGAAGGCGATGGAATTTATGAAACAATTAAAAGTCAGTGATAGAAATGTTGCTGATAAAATGGCACAAATCTATCAATCAGTTGGTGAAACAAAAAAAGCCGATGAAGTTAAACCGATTACAGAAAAAGAACCAATTGTTGAAAGAGAAAAAAGTGCGGAGATCTTTCAATCGCAAACCACACCAGAAAAAAATTTAGAGAAATATGAACCATCGGTGAATAAAGAAAAAAGTGAAATTGCCAATATTGATATTGAAAAATTGCAAAGCGGTATTTCTCAACTTGATGGAATTATTAAAGAAGCGGAAAAAGCGGTTGTTGAATTACGCAAGGCAATGCGCATAGATGAAGTGGTGATAGCCCTTGATAAATCACTATCTCTTTTTTCCTCCCAGCAAAAGGAAGCAATCGGAGCCCTCTATAAGTCTTTGCATATCAATCTTGATAATTTACAAAAATCAATAAATGAACTTCAGAATATTTCTACAAATAATATTAAGGCATTTAGAGAATTACTGGGCGAGTTAGCGGACTCACTATCAAACATCAATAAAAATCAGGAAGCCTTGATTCGCGAAATTGAAAGAACCCTTGATAATACAAGTAAGACATTTGATTCTGTTTCGAAGAAAATTATAGTTGAGATGAACAATCTGGTTGAAAACTATCGCAATTCAACCGGAGATGTCTGTGCTAAGGTTGAAGAGACAAAGACTTTTAGCCTTTCGCTTGTAAAAACAGTGGGTGATATGAAGTTGGGTTTACAAAATTTAAACGAACTGTTATTAAAATTTTTTCTTGCCCAGGAGGCAAAAGATAAAAGGGTCTGGTTATTTGTAAGAATCCTTACCATTCTCGTTGGTCTAATTGTAATAGCAATAGTAATTTCAATTATTGTAAGATAATTCTCATCAGAATTTTTAATTGGGATTTGGGTTTCATACTTAAAATCAATAATTGGATGAACTTTCAACTCTCACCCTGAATCGTTGCGGGCTTGAGTATAATGGTTTTATATATTCAGGGAGAATTATTTCCGCCGGCAGGTTATATTCACCGGGGCTTAAATTCGTGGCATTTATTCTGATTATTATATCTTCTTCTCCTATTCCATCAATCCGGCGACGCGCTCCGGCGATAACAAGCGTATCGAGGTTTAACCTTTGAATATTTATGACCTGATTTTTCCCTTTTAACACCTTAATCGGTAGTTTAGTAAAGACACGTTCAATCGTGGTATCAATCTCAACCTTTACCTGAACCGTGTTCTTTGATAGTTGAATATGCGGGGGAGGGTTGATGTTTAATCCTTTTTCAAAGGTAGTAGATTGGTTCTTCAGATCGAGGGAGTCGGTAAAAATCTCAACAAAATCCTTTAAAAGTTCTTTTGGACCTGTGGCAACGATTGTATCAAGGACATAGACCTGATTTATTGAATATCCTTCCTTCAACGAACCTTTCAGTGGTACTACAACCTTCATCAACTTTTCTAATTTTTCGTCAATCACAACGGTAAAGGAATTTATTTCAAATGCAAAGTTTACATCACTTATCGGGATGATCAGGTCTCCTGTCAGAATATCATTTTCGCCGGTATGGACTTTGCTTAAAGAACAGATTGCCCTTGGTGGTGACAACCATATGTTGAATAGATTGCGCCCCCGGCCGGAGAAGATGACCTTCAACTGAGACAGGGAATCAACAAGAACAAATGAACGGGGGAGCCCGGCGTAGGTGATATTGATAATTTTGGGATATTGGTAATTTGTATCAATTGCGACAAAAAACCAGAGGCCAAAGGCAAAGATTAAGGCAAAAATCTTTCTGACCAAATCAACTGTGAAAAATCTCAGGATAATTTTTAATATCGTGGGCATAGAAAGACCATAATCCCCTTTTGAATATGGAGGCGGTTTTCTGCCTGGTCAAGGACAATGGAATGAGGCCCATCAATCACCTCATCGGAAATCTCTTCCCCCCGATGAGCGGGAAGGCAGTGCATTATCATATAGTCCTTTTTCTGGGCATTGGCTAAAAGTGCGCCATTAACCTGGAATGGTTTAAAGACCTTTTTGCGCTCATCGATCTCTGACTCCTGACCCATTGAAGCCCAGACATCGGTATAAATCACATCGGCATCCTTAACCGCCGCTGCTGGGTTATTTGTCCAGCGGGCGTTTTCTGCCCTCTTTAAATACTCCAAGTTTGGCTTATAGTTATCGGGTGTAGAAACATTCATCTTAAATCCCAAAAGGGCTGATGCGGCAATCAATGAATTGCATACATTATTACCATCACCGATGAATGCAATAGTTGTTTTATTTAAATCACCCCTCTTCTCAATTATAGTAAATAGGTCACCAAGAATCTGGCAGGGATGCTCAAGGTCACACAATCCATTTATAACCGGCACTGTAGCATTTTGCGCCAGTTCTTTTATTGTGTTATGACTGAATACCCGTGCCATAATTATGTCAACCCAGCGTGAAAGATTTTTGGCAACATCGCCCACAGATTCTCTCTTCCCGAGTTGTATATCATTTGGTGCGAGATATATGGCATGTCCGCCCAGCTGCGTCATTCCGGTTTCAAATGTTACCCTGGTCCTTAGAGATGGCTTTTCAAATATCATAGCCAGGGTTTTGTCTTTTAAAAGTTTATGTTCAATGCCATTTTTCTGTTTTTTCTTTAATTCCTGGGTAATCTCAAAAATTTTATAAATATCATCACGATTCAAATCAAATATAGATGTGAGATCTCTTTTCATTTCCGCCCCTTTCTTATATTATATAAAGTTTTTCAGAAAAATCAATATTATTTTGTTAGTAATTGACATTGCTCGGTTATTGTGTATAATTTTCGCGGGAGATAAATTTATGGCTAAAGGGATTCTTTCTTTTATTAAATGTGCGGGTTGAGCAAGTAAGATCTCCAAGGCGCAGTTGGCGCGGGGATTGGCAAACCTGCTGATGATTAAAGATCCGAACCTGCTTGTGGGTATGAATACGTCCGATGATGCTGGAGTCTATAAGCTCAGCGATGATTTCGCCCTGGTCTTGACCGTTGACCTGCTGGCTCCGGTGGTTGAGGACCCTTACACCTTCGGAATGATCGCTGCGACAAATTGTATTTCAGATATCTATGCAATGGGTGGTGAGCCGAAACTGGCACTAAATGTGATTGGTTATCCAGAAAAAGGAGATCCGGCGATATTGGGAAAAATCCTGGCTGGTGGGCAGGCAAAGGCAAAAGAAGCTGGTGTAGTAATCTGTGGGGGACACACATTTAATACTGAAGGAATAATGTATGGACTTTCGGTTGTGGGTTATATCCATCCAAAGAGAATTATCACCAATGCCAATGCCCGAGTCGGGGATGTAATTCTACTAACCAAGCCCATCGGCGCGGGAACAATCATTCAGGCAATTTTGCTTGAAAAAACGGAGGGAATTGACCCTACTCAGGTAATTGAAGGAATGACCACATTGAATCAACGCGCTGCACAGGTGATGCGGGAGATCGGTGTGGATGCCGCCACCGATATTACCGGTTATGGACTTGCTGGTCATTTGATAGAAATGGCTGAGGCAAGCAAGGTCAGTATTGAACTATGGGGTTCAAAAATTCCGGTTTATAATGGTGCAATTGAAATCATAAGAAGGGGAGTTATTGAACCTGGAATAAATATGAATTTTAACTCATTCAAAGATAGGGTCAGCCTGCAGAATGTAACCGGTGAAATAGGAAGACTTATCTTCGGTTCCGAGACATCCGGTGGTCTGGCAATCGTCCTGCCCGAGGAGAAGGTTCAATTATTCTTAGATAAGTATCAAAAGTCAGTCCGGGTTATTGGGAGGATTACGAAAGAAAATCCCGGGCAGTTAAAGGTTCTTCCCTAAATTATTATATTATCTATCAGCCTGGTCTTGTCAAAAAAAACCGCCAAGGCAATGAGGTTTCCTTTTTCCAACACTCTCACCGGTCTCAGAGTTTGTTTATCAACAACTGCAATATAGTCAATCTTCCCGCCCTTTTCCTCAATCATCTGCTGCATTCTTTGAATGAGATACTCGGGACTGCGAATATTCTCTTTGTAGTATGTACCCTTTGCCCACTGAAGTGCACGATAAAGAACTGTTGCATTCTTTCGCTCCTCCGGTGAGAGGTAGACATTCCTTGAACTCATTGCCAGTCCATCGGATTCGCGCACTATCGGTCCGGTAATTATCTTCACATCCAGATTCAAATCCTTTACCATCTGTTTGATAATAACGGCCTGCTGGTAATCCTTTTCACCGAAGACGGCAATATCAGGTTTTACAATATTGAATAATTTCAATACCACTGTTGCTACGCCGCGAAAGTGTCCGGGTCTTGATTTGCCACACAAGACCGAGCTCATTTCTTCTACTTCAACATAGGTCTTATATCCGTCAGGATACATTTCCTTTACCGAAGGATAAAAGAGTAAATCAACCTTTACTTTTTTTAGGAGTATCTCATCCCTTTTTAAATTCCTGGGGTAGCGATTAAAGTCTTCATTGGGTCCAAACTGTGTCGGGTTGACAAAGATTGAGCATACCACATAATCACTGTGCTTGCGCGCAATTCTCATTAAAGACAGATGCCCCTCGTGGAGATAGCCCATCGTTGGAACAAAGCCGATGGTCTTCTTTTTCTCCTTAATTTGTTTTATTAATCTTTTAAGTTCAGCAATTTTTTTTACGATTTTCATTTCATTATAGAATTTAATCCATTATTTTACCAGCAGGAATTTGCCATTGATAGTGTCTGCAGCGATCTTTGCTCTATAGAAATATGCACCATTAGGGAGACTCCTATTTCCAGTTGTTATGCGATATTTGATTACATGTTTTCCTTTATCGTAATTACCTTCATGACAGTGTATTTTCTGCCCGAGTCCATTATATATTTCTATCTTAACCTCTGCGGGATACGGTAGATTAACAAAAAAATTGATGAACCCCTTTGCTGGATTTGGATACAATGCAAAACCATTTACAGTCTCATTAAACTGTTCAAGTACTGCAACCGGAAGAATCCGGAATGAGTATAATTGCGGTGGCACATAAGAAGGCGATGTCCTTCTGATTCCATCACTATTTTTTACAAGAAGGAAATAATGGACTGTATCACCGGCAGACTGGGGCGGTATATAGCCCGCATAGACACCCGGGGTGTCAATGACTGGACTTAATGGTGTTGTAGTAAAGGCCGGGTTGCTGTTTATTTTATAATAGACCAGTGTTGACTCCGGGATTAAATTGCCTGAGGTGATTATTCTCGCCCTTACCCGATAGGGGTCTGGTGTATAATATGTATCAGAAAGTGGGGTATGAACAATATGGAGAAATTGAGACTTTGGCACCTGCATTGTGATACAGTGAATTGCACCACCAGAATTTGCCATTGATGAACAGTTAATTCCCACAACCGTATAACCGGGTAAATACTGCTGATAGGTAAGGAGTGCCTGCTGGTCTTCTGGAAGCCCCCAGGTCGGTACGAGGATTCTATTATTGACGAAGAGGGAATTGAGATATGTTGGGGGCGCATTGGAGGTGGACCAGGGCATTACAATCCTTACCACCCGATAGGGGAATCCTTCTCTATTTTTACAATTAGCAATTGAATCCGCGCGGTTATCAAGAACTGTATCATTGGGATGGCCCGATGCATATTCACCAACCATTACCAGTGTATCATTTAGAATCTTTGTCCAGATATCAATATGACCGGTATATTCAGTTAGGATTCTCTTCAAGGGAATTGTCTGCTCAAGTCCATTGTAGGCAAGCATCAAGGAGTCAATCTGCTGGGCATTATAGGATGGGTTTTCCTCATAAATCAAACTGCTGAAGAATCCGGTATTGTGCCCATCAACCATAAAATTGCCACCGGCGTGTTCTAATGGTGAACCATAGACCGGTATTCCTAATGTATCACCAATGCGCCAGGGGATGTTGTCATCCTGGGGTCTTGGACGATTATATTGAAAATCCACTATCCCTTCTGTATTATCTGCTTTTCTTATAAACCAGGGACCATAATCACGAATCCAGACCGCATTATAGGGAAAGATAAAAAATCGGACACTATCTAATGGGACACCACCACTGGTGAGATAACTCTTGATTGAACTTGTATCGCTTGCTGAGGCAATTATAAATGCCTTACAGGTTGCTACGACATTGCGCACAATCTCCCTTTCAACAGAGTTGAAAGTACCATAGTCCCAGGTGACAAAGACACCCCGGACTGGTTCATACTCGGCGGGTGTAACAACAGTCATCTCTGGTGGGGCAGTGACGATATGCCCCTTACCAATCTCATCAACCCGCAGGCTTTCCTCCGCCGTCATCCAGCGGGGTAGGAATTCTTCGGGTTTTTCAAAAGAAAAAAGGATAAATAAGATGAATGCCATAAGGTCTCCTTGATTATTTTAAACCTATTTCTTCAAGATGGCGAAAGAAAAGGTCTTTTATTTCATTGAGGCGCTCTGCTGTCTTTGCCTCAAAGCGCAGGACCAGAACCGGTTGGGTATTGGACGCCCGGATCAGTCCCCAGCCATCACCGAAATCGACCCGGACACCATCAATGTCAATTACCGGATATGACCTACGGAATAGATCTTTCAAATTTTCTACAATCTTAAATTTCCGCTCATCAGTGGTTTCAATCCTGATCTCGGGTGTGGCGAAATACTTTGGGAAAAGGTCAGCCATTTTGGATAATTTCTTGCCGTTGCTTATGATTTCCAGCAACCTCAAACTGGCATATATTGCATCATCATAGCCAAGGTACCGGTCAGCAAAGAAGATATGTCCGGACATCTCACCGGCAAGGGGGGCATTTTCTTCTTTCATCTTTGCCTTGATGAGCGAATGCCCGGTGCGATACATCAAAGGAATTCCACCGAGTTCTTGAATCCTTTCAATCAATCCCTTGGAACACTTCACCTCAAAGATGATCTTTGAACCGGGCCTTTCCTTTAAGACCTCTTCAGCAAAGATTGCCAAAAGTACATCACCCCAGATTATCTTCCCTTTCTCATCCACCACCCCTATTCTATCACCATCGCCATCCAGCCCGATTCCAATTTCATATTTACCATTTTTTACCCATTCAATCAATTCTTTAATATACCCTTCCACCACCGGGTCAGGGAGGTGATTCGGGAAGTTTCCGTCGGGTTCCTTGTAAAGAATCTTATAATCGGCCCTGAGTTTACTGAGAATTTCTTCAACTACCGGACCGCAGGTTCCATTACCGGTATCTACCGCAACCCGGATGCCATTTTTTATTCTAACACCCTTCAGTAGATAATCTATATAATCCGGGATTAGACCCTTATGGACTACACCACCCTTGCCCCGGGCAAATTTGCCCTTTAGGATAATCTTATATATCTTTTTAATCTCATCACCATAAATGGTGGTCTTTTTCGAACAGACCTTTAAGCCATTGAATTCCTTTGGATTATGGCTGGCAGTAATCATGATTCCATTCGGTATATCAAGGTGAAAGAGTGAGAAGTAAAGAACCGGTGTCGGTACCATACCGATTTCCACAACATCGCATCCAGTCTTGACAAGCCCATCGGAGATTGTTTTATTTATGCGGGGTGAAGAGAGTCTTGCATCATACCCTAAAACGACTTTATTGTTACCCGATTTCACATAATATGCCCCCAGTGCCCGGGCAATGAGATAGACATTCTCTTCGTTTAGGTCCGTATCGGCAATTCCCCTTATATCATACTCACGAAAGATGTTCGGATTTACCATAATTGCCTTTCCACAAATTCTATTGCCTGTTCTATTATCATGCAGGCCTGTTCTGCCTCATCTTTTGTAATCATCAAGGGTGGAGAAATCCTCAGGGAATTGAATCCGGCGCCATAGATTATGAGCCCCCGTTTGAAACATTCACCGGTAATTACCTCTTTTATATTCTTGCCATCTTTGGTGACTACCCTGGGAAATGGCTTTTTGCTCTCTTTATCCTGAACAATCTCCAGTCCGATCATCAACCCCAGTCCCCTTACCTCGCCAATGATTTTGTGGCGATTGGCAAGTTCATTGAGTCTTTCTTTTATAAATTCTCCTAACACCCGGGCATTCCTTATCAGGCCATTTTCAATAAGATTTAAGGTGGCAAGGGCGGCCGAGGCGCAGACCGGATTTCCCCCAAATGTTGAGCCATGGGAACCAGGGATCCAGGCGCGGGAGTCAACTTCGCAGTCCATCAACTCCGCCCTTCCCACAGTGGCACTCATCGGCAGTCCCGACGCAATTGCCTTGGCAATAAGAATTATATCCGGAATGGTATCAAAATGTTCGCAGGCAAACCATCTTCCGGTTCTACCCAGTCCACACTGTATCTCATCAAAGATTAGAACAATTCCGTATTTATCAGCGATCTTCCTTAATGCCGGCAGGAACTCTTTTGGGGGCACGATATAACCACCCTCACCCTGAACTGGCTCTACCAGTATCAATGCAACATCTTCTGGGTCAACCAGTCTTTCAAATATAACCTCTGTGAGATAGGAAAGGCAATAAGGAATCGGCATTCCTTCAAATTCCTTTCTTATACATTCGGGATATGTCTCGTTGAACAGACAATGATAGCAGTAGGGATAGGGGGTATGGACAACCTCAGGGATTAGACTTCCAAAATGTGCCCGTTGGACCTTCTTGCTCCCGGACATTGTCATTCCGGCAAATGTCCGACCATGGAATGCACCAAAGAAGGAAATCATCCTTGGTCTTCGTGTGTAATATCGGGCAATCTTTAGGGATGCCTCAATTGCCTCGGCACCAGAACTTCCAAAATAGACCCTCTTGGGAAATCGTCCAGGGGTTATCTTTACCAGTTTTTCGGCAAGGGCAACCTGGGATTCGTAGTAGAAATCGCTGCCTGAGATGTGGATTAACTTTCTTAACTGACCTGTTGCTGCGCTAATTACCTCAGGCGGACAATGCCCTGCTCCGACCACAGCAAAACCCGCCCCAAAGTCAAGGTATTTCTTTCCCGAGACATCATAGACCCAGGGACCCTTTGCCCGGTCCACAACAAGTGGAATCTCCCGGGTTCGGGTATGGGCACCGAACATAACCCTTTTATCGCGCGCTATTAAACGCCTTGCATTTTTGCCAATCTTGGGAGAGGTATATTTTATAAATTCCATAATTTTCTCCTTTCTGTTAATCTATCTTTCGGGAGTAAGGGACTCCATACTTCAAAATCCAGTATTTGAAAAACATATCCTCAATCAAGAATTCTCCGTCTTCCCGTTCCAGAATTCCTCGCTCAACCAAGAGATTTGCTGATGTCTGAACTGAAGAGGCAGAGGTAAGTTCGTGGCGCAGCACAAATTCCTGAGAGAAGATATTTTTTCCACCACTCAAGGCGATCGCCTGAAGAAGGCGCCGCTGGGCAAGGGTAAACTCATCCCATATGGTGATATAAATCGGGGATGCCTCAGCCACAATTTTATCCAGGACCGCCTGGAGTTGTTCTTTTTCAACAATCTTGGTATCAAGATAATTATCCCACAATTCATGGCTGATATACTGGATATAATAGGGACAACCATTGGTGATATTAAAGATTGCTTCAATGACCTCCCCGGTAATATTAAAGCCGGCTTCTTCAAACTTCTCTTTCAAGAATCTGGTAAAGGTCCTCTGGTCTATTTTGCCTAAATTTATTATCTTGCCGGCCTTATAAAATGCCCCATCCTCTCTTAAGATCATATCCCTTATTATATGTCTTTTGGAACCGGCAAAGACATAACCGACATTCCGATGGTGCTGAATTATTGAACGGATGGTCTTTTCGATCTTTTCACCATTGAAGTTTCTGATTTCCTGAAACTCATCAAAGGCAATGCAAATGGGTTTCTTCCAGCGATTGGCAATCTTCTGGGGGAAGTCAATGATTTCCTCAATTACCTTACTTAAATCCTTTTCTATGGGCGATAAGAAGAATTCGGCATTTAAAGTTCCATCACTGGCGATACTCAAACGGGGTCTTATTGAGGGTAATAATTCATTCACAAATCGGCTAATTTTTTCTAACTTTGTCTCACCGATTTTCAACAAGAGGTTTAGATATTGGGTCAAAAATTGTTGGAGTGAGGCACAGCGATATAAATCAACAAGCACGGTCAATGCCCCCTTCTGTTTGAGTTTATTAAAGAGATTATAGATAAGTGAGGTCTTGCCATAGCGCCGGGGCGAAAGGAGGAATAAAATCTGGCCGTTCAGCAGGTCTTTCTCAAGCATTTCTAACTCTTCCTGCCGGTCAATAAAGTTTTCTCCGGTTACAACCTCACCGTAGATAAAGGGATTCTTTATTTTATGTATTTTTGCGTTATGCATTTTTAGATAATGTAATTATACATAATAACAGCAAAAAGTCAATTATCCGGGTTGCCGTGGGAGATTGAAATTTTTTCAAGGAGCCATTTGATGGCATTATACAATTCCTGAGAAGAGGGAACAGAGTGCTCGCCATTTTTCACTATAAGGGTATCAATAATTCCACTTCCTTTAAAAAGATTATGCATTAAGATATTATCATTTAAATTCCAGTCTTTTTTTCTGGAGATAAGATAGACTGAATGATTATGCAATCTTGAAAAGTCTGCAAAGGGCATTGCCCCTTTATGGGCACAGGCCGCAATTGCCCCGCGGAAAGTCTGGGGATGCAGGAATAATTCCAGCAATGCCTGGACCCCCATCCCAGAAAATCCATAGATAAAGACTTGCCCCGGCTCAACTTTATAATTCTGGAGCAATTTTTCGACAGTCCACATAATGTCCCGGTCATTTAAGTTTATATCCCGATGGTTTCTACTTTTATGACAGGTAGCAAGGATAATTCCTAAACTATCGGCAATAAACCGTATTGAAGATAAATCCTCAAAGGTAGCCCCGGTACAACTCAGGATAATCAATGCCGGATGGCACAGTGAGTCCGGGATATAGAAATAGTCTGAATCCGCATCGGAGATTGTTGTCCCTAAAAGAAGTGAGTTTAATAAAATGAGGGATTTCATCTATATAAAAGATTATACCGAAATGAATCATCGTGTCAATATTGACTTATCCCTAAATTTTTGTAATCTTATGGAATGAAAGAGAAGACCCCTTTCTTTTTTGAAATCGGTAAGGATATAATAAAGAAAACCCATCAATTCCTTTTGAAATATAACCTTAAGTTTAAAAGGGGACTAATATTGGGTGATGAAATAACATTCAAGATAGGAGGAGACCAAATTGCCAGGCTTCTGAAAAAATATGGGGTGTTAATGATTAAAGAGAAGGTTTCAAGGAGTGATGAAGCGACAGTAAAGAAGATAGAAAAGATTATTAAAAGAGTAAGACCCGACCTCGTAATTGGGTTTGGTGGGGGTAAGGTCTTAGATGTAGGAAAGTTGACCGCTGGCAGGAGTAAAATAAAATTCATCAGTATTCCGACTACCCTATCTAACGACGGGATTGCCTCACCGGTCTCGGTAATCACAAACGAAAGAGGAATTCCCATAAGTCATCGGACCCGGCCCCCTTATGGTGTGATTGTTGACCTGAATATAATAAAAAAGGCACCACTCAGACATCTACGTGCCGGGGTTGGCGATTTAATCTCCAATCTTTCTGCAGTCTTTGACTGTCGTCTTGCACAACAGAAAAAAAGGGATAATGTCAAGCCCGAAATTTTGAATCTTGCGGAGATAGGTCCAAAAAGAATTTTAGGATGTAAAGGCAAGATAAAAAGCGATAAATTCTTAAGTTTGCTTACCGATGGTTTAATAAAGAGCGGTCTGGCAATGTGCCTCAGTGGTTCATCAAAACCGGCCAGTGGCAGCGAGCATAAAATTAGCCACTCCATGGACTATCTCTATCCCGGACGCAAGGCCCTGCACGGTGAGCAGGTGGGCATTGCTACAATCTTTACCATGGCATTGCAGAAGAATTCCTATTTAAAATCAGTAATAAAATTATACCGCAGGATAAAATTCCCTCAAAGGGTATCACACTTGGGGATCAGCAACAAAGAATTTGTCCAGGTAGTTATAAATGCAAGAAAAATCCGGCCAGGAAGATATACAATCCTTGAGGAGAAGAAACCCAGCCCGGATTCAATCAAATCTATAGTCAAAGCAGTCAATCTGTAACTACCGACCCATCGGCAACAATACTACAATCCCTTTTTTTCTGCTCGCTACTCTTTGTAAATACCATTCAATCATCCTTCTAAATCCCTCTCTTATTGAAATCCTCTGCTCAAATCCCAACTGCCTGATTTTTTCAGATTTGTGAGATCAAGCTCTTTGAATTGGCTGCCAGATTGGTTTCCCGGGTTTAAAGATTGCTTTAAATAGCCCAACCACCTGGGCGAGATTAGTCAAAAGAAAATAACCTAAAAATGAAATTCCCAGTGGAATTTTTTTGTTGTAGCATAAAAGAATAAGGCTAATAATTGAAAAAAGATGGAAGATAATTTGCAGGGTTAGCAATGCATTGTAAAATAGCGAAGTGCAAAAGAGATTACTGATGAGAAGCACCATCATCACGGGTAAAGTCAACCATCTGAGTATTTTATGGAAGAATAAAGGCAGGGCGATGGGACTAAAAAAGGGAATGAGAAATTTTTTATAAAAAAATAATGCCCCCCAGGCACCTGTTGCAATGCGAACTTTTCTCCGCCACTCATCTCCTAAATTCAGAGATACCTTTTCAAATGCTACCGCCTCTGGTTCCAGAATTATTCTCTTACCTTTTGACAAGACACTCATAGATATTGCCATATCATCGCAGATATTTAAATGAGATGGCAGAGCAGGGTATAACTCTTTCCTTATTGCATATATTGGTCCATTCGCTCCCACAGTGCTATAAATCTTACCTTCCCATTCCTTTATTTTAGTCTCATAATTCCAGTATATCCGCTCGGATAGATCAATGACACTCTTTTTCACTCTTTTTATTCTCTCAACACCACTTACGACACCGACATTATTATCAGCAAAATGCCTTAGCAATTTTTGTAAAGCATCTTTACTAAACATTGCGCTTGCATCTGTGAGAACCAATATTTCACCACTCACATAAGGGAAAACCTGATTGAGGGTTGCCAACTTTCCAGCACGCGGAAAGTCAAAAAACCTAACACCTTGAGCGAGATATTTTTCTACAATTGCCTTTGTGTTATCAGTAGACCCATCAGAGGCAACGATAATTTCCAATTTATCCTTCGGGTAATCTAAAGATAAACTATTTTTAATTTTCTCTTCAATAATTTTTTCCTCATTATACACTGGAATAATAAGCGAAACCATGGGAAAGTGGAACTCTTTGAGTTTACTTTTAGGAAAGAACAGACTTAATAAAGCCAAACAAAAAGGATAACCCAAATAGGTAGATAATAGAACCAGCAAAGCAATCCAGAAAATAACTATCATGTAATTTAATCCTGTGAAATTATAATTATAATTGGCGTTGTTTCAAGATATAATTTGTCTTGGCAACATACCAACCGGGCAGGTATTATCGTATGAAAAGCCGGGCGTCTTCAATTTTTAAGATTGGCAGAAGCGTTACGGCGCGGTAAATCAATATAGAGAAAAGACATAATAGTTCCTCTTTTTGCTGAGCAAGGTGATTAACTGATTACTTAAAGTCTTGAAGAATCGCCGTTCGACATCAAAGGATTCTCGTCTTTCTACTCCTGCCTTATACATTAATAATATTTTCGTATGTCTTTTTCAAAAGTTCTTCCATGTGATACCAGTTGTACAATTCTTTACCTGCTCTTAGTGCATTTCTGCTTAATTCGTCTCTCACATTTTTTTGTCTTAACGACAATATTGCCTCCTGTAAGGTTTCAACTTTACTATCTTTTACAAGTATACCACAATTGGTTGACCTAATCACCCTTCCTAAATCACCCATATCAGATGCAATCATTGGTTTTCCCGTTATTAAAGCAAATCCTAAACTATTGGGTGCATTGTAATTGGCAATAGGTGAATCTTCATTTAAAACATAATATATTACATCAGATGCAGCAGTAAAATAAGGTACCATTTTTAATGGAATTTCACCGATGTAGTTAACATTTTCAATTTGGGCTGAAAGCTCACTAACAATTTTCCTTTGCATACCATCGCCACATATTAAAAATTGAATATCAGGTTGGTATTTAACTGCTTCAATCATAGGAACAAGTGCTCTGGATAAATCAAGACTTCCAATATAGGTAATTAAGATTTTTGCATTTTTGATGTATCTCCCTCTAATATCTTGTACAATATATTCATCAAGTTGCTGAGGATAATGCCAATTACCAATTACGGAGACCGGAATGTTCGTTTTTTGCTTAAACTCATCGCCTAATACTGAACTTGCCACGATTATACTATCAACGAAATTTAATAGAAAAATTTCATACATTCTGATTATCTGTATGATGATATTTGGTGTGCTCATCGTCATCATATTAGGAAAATTCTCGTGTGCATCATAGATTACTTTGATTCCATAAAAAATCTTTAGAAAGACCCCTACTATTAGAGTATCCAAATCATGACAATGTATTAGAAGTGCTTTCTTTTTTTTAGCTCTTTTTATAGCCTCTACCCAAAATAAGAACGCCTTGTTTAACTTTAGTATTCCTGTACCATAAGGAGTTTTTATCTTCAATCTTTCTATTTTTATACCATTTATTTCTTCATAAAGTGGGTACTTATTTTCTCTATCCCAGGCAATAATTGTTATTTCATAACCATTGCTTACCAAACTTTTCGCTTCTTTGAGAACACGATAGTCAGGCTTGAATGGATTTGACAAAACCATAATACATCTTCTTGTTTCATTTTTTTTCATTGTGTAAAACCTGCTCATAAACTTTCAACATTTTTTCCACACAATCATTCCACTCAAAATTATCTTTGACATATTGCCTTCCCCTTTCACCCATGCTTTTTCTCAAATCAGGGTTTTTGATTAAATTTATACATGCCTCAGCAATTGCCTTTGAATCGCCTGGTGGCACTAGAATACCGGTGACGCCATCAACGATTGCTTCTCTTATTCCTTCTAAATCAGAAGCGATTACTGGTATCTTCATAGCTGAAGCCTCAATTGCTGCTACACCGAATACCTCGCTCTTGTAGATAGATGGCATTACAAAAATATCTGTCTTTCGCAATAAATCAACTACTTGTGTGTGGTTGAGTTTACCTAAAAATGAAACATAGGATTCAATTTGTAATCTATTCGTCAAATCTTTTAAAAATAAATCTTGTGACCCAGTTCCAGCAATATATATCTTTATATTTTTATATTGTTCAATAATCAATGGTATCGCTTCAATTAAATACCGTGCTCCATATTTCTCTTCTAAGTGTTTTATAAAGCTGATAACAATACACCCAGAACTCGCCTGTTTTATGCCATCAAATAAAGAGGTATCAACTCCGAATGGGATAATTACTATTTTACGATTGATATAATTTTTAATATGTCTACCAAGAAACTTACTGGTGGCTGTAATCGCGGTGGCTCGTCTTAAAAGTATCTTTTTGTATAAAATTTTTAATTTTGACTCTTTCCCGGTGTCGTTGATAATATCATTGCCCCATGGTGAAAGTATTATTCTATTTATACCATAAAACCCGAAGGCAAGAGGAGTATTAATTAAATAATGTATATGTAAAATGTCCGGTTTAATCTTTCTCAATACTCTTCTCAACATGAAAAACATCTTAATACCGCGGCATATCCTCAGGTATTTTTCCAGGCGCAAATTTCCCCTCATGTTAGAGCAAGAGAGATCATAGATATTCATACCGGATAAGTTATGGGGAGTTCGGTAAGTTATTACATTTACTTTTACACCGCAATTTTTAAGTGCCATTACCCACCGATTAAAATGAAGGTTACTGGCGTCTCCAAATAGGCAGATAGTAGTCTTTTTAAGCGAAGGGGTTCTATAAAACATATTCCATTTTTAATTATAGCCATTTTTAGCTGGATGTCAACGATTCGGGTCTAAATCAAGAGTATTATAGAAAATTTTTATTAGTGTTAATTTGGACTTAGCCTTTGCCTAAGTTATGGAAATAATAGCTCAGGTAGTATCTTTAGGGAAAAATAGAATTGACACAATGAATATAAGGCAAAGTAAGGCTACGAAGTTCTGTTGAATATTGGTAGAGGGTCCTTTGAAACTTACAGCTGGCATTTTGATAATAGTAATGATTTAATAACCAGTATTTACGATTTAGAAATTAGTTGGTTCACATTAATAATATTCCAGATTTTTCCGTTTCGCTCAAAATGACACACTGGCATATCATTTTAAGAAAATTGCCAGTAGTTCGAATAATCTTTAGTTTCAAATAGTTAAGCCGAAATCAACAGGTAAACGCACGGTGATGGTATGCTTTATACTTTGTTCCCGAATATATTTTAAAATGACAATCCAGCAGAATAGGAGTGGTTTGTGATTCTGATTTGCGAAAGACCAGTTCATCCAGATATAATTCAAAGAGCATTTGATTTTTTGCCTAATGTTTCCGGGAGTTTCGCGATAAGATATTATAACTCGCGGTGTGACATTATAGTTGACATTAATTCAAAAATTTATATAATGAAGATATGACTGATAAAAAATTATCAACGATTTCAGATTACATGTTGATTATTCTAAAATGGCGAATTTTCATTATCCGCAATGTTTTTATAGTTACACTATTGGGAATTTTGATAAGCATTATTCTCCCTGTTAAGTATACGGCAACGGCGACGATATTGCCTCCTTCACAGGAACAAACAACAATGCTGGGAATAATTTCAATGGGTGTACCCAGCGAATTGGCTAGTCTTGCAAAATTTGCTGGCGGTGTCCCGGGATTGAGTTCACCTTCTGACCTTTATGCGGCAATTATGAAAAGTAGTCGTATAAAATCCGAGATTATCAATAAATACAATCTAAAAAAGGAATTTCGAGTAAAAACAATGTACGAGGCAAGTAAGGCACTTGACGAAATTACAAAAATATCAGTTTCATTGGAAGGAATTATCTCGGTTGAGGTTACCTACAAAAATAAATTTTTAGCCGCTGACATTGCGAATTCGTATGTTGAAGAACTCGATAAGTTTAATACAACAATTTCGATGACTGTTGGCAAAAAATATCGGCTCTTCGTTGAACAGAGGTTAAATGAGACCAAAGACAGTCTAAATAAGGCAGAAGAAGCATTGCGAAAATTTCAGGAGGAACATCGCACAGTTGCCTTGGATATTGAGATCCAAAATGCAATTGAGACAATTGCAAAATTAAAAAGTGAGATTATTTTGCGAGAAGTTCAAAAAGGTGCGGTTGCGTCGGCAAGTGGCTTAAGCAATCCCTATGTCGCAAATATAGAGCAAGAATTGAGGGAATTGAAAAGACAACTAGCGAGAATTGAATTTGGCACTCAGGATACCACTAAAAAAGAATTCGGCGCGGGTTTTTCGGTACCATTTTCCCGGCTTCCGGAATTGTCCTTAGAATATGCCCGACTGCTCAGGGATGTTAAGGTGCAGGAGGCAGTTTATGAATTGCTCGCTCAACAATATGAACAGGCAAAGATAATGGAACTTAAAGACACCCCTACAGTCCAGTATCTGGATAAAGCAAGCCCTCCTGAGAGGAAAAGTTGGCCGAAGAGAAGTTATATAGTAATTTTTGCATTTATTCTTGGTCTATCTGTGAACATCCTTTTAGTATTTTTTCTTGAATATTATAATGACATCAAAAATAATCCTCCGAAACATACTATAGCAATACAGATCCTTAAGACCTTGAGTTTTGATGCCACTGTATTACGGTCCAAAATTTGGAAGCTATTGAGAAAACAAAATAAGTAACAGAAATCTGCCACCTGGGGCGGTTAATGTACATCAATGATATTTCTTCGCGAGCTTGGCCGGGCAAAGCGAGTAATATATGGCTTATTTTATTATTCATTATTCAGGTATTTATTATAATTCTCTTTGCATATAAAGGTATATTATTTGTCGCTGGGTCTCTCATGGTACTTTTTCTTCTTTTATTTACCGCCTTTTCCGTTGAGCGGGTCTTTTATTTGCTTTTACTCTACATTGTCATTTTCGAAGAAGAATTTTATACAAGCAGAATCCCTGGGTTCACGCTTTCTTATTCTTGGCCCATTGCATTGGGGTTATTTTTATTAGTGATGGTCTATTGGGCTATGGGCTTATCAAGGCAGCGGTATGATTTTCAACTTGAAACGTTAGATTTGTTAGTGATTATTTTCTTACTTCTCGTATTGATATCAGCTATTCGTGGTTATCTTTTAGAATACGATAGCACCGCCTGGCGGTGGGAGATTCTTCCCTATCCTTTTTATCTGTCATATTTCGTATTTCGTTTCTCACAACTAAAAGACAACAACAGAATTCTCAAGAAAGTTCTACTATTTGCAGCCGCATTTGTTGCTTTCGAAATGATTTATGCCTTGACGCATTTCAGGCTAGGAATAATTTTTCATAGAATTGTTACAAAGAATGTCCACATTATGCAATTTGCAATTCCCTACGCTGGTTTATTAGCCATTTATTCAAATTCGCCGCGGGAAAAAACGATAAGCTTTTTACTTCTGCCAGCCTTCGTTTTAGCAGTGATAATTAGTCAACAAAGGGCACTGATGTTAACTATATTTTTAACTCTCATTATATTGTTAGCTATTTTTATTAAAGTTAGATTTTCTACCCTTGAGAAGAGAAAGAAGAGGGTTGTTTTCACATCTTTGATTGTCATTAGTATGATAGCCATTTTTGTAATAATTATATTCATCACGCATAAGGGGTTGCTTTATACAGTTATTAGCCGGGCTGTCGTTTTTCTTTCCCCACAGAATTTAATCAGAGATCAATCATGGCAAATTAGATGGCAAGAGATCGTTAAAATAATTCCACAAATACAACGGAATTTTTTCTTAGGAACTGGGTTTGGGGCTACAGAAATTTCCAGACTGCGTTTTATTCTTAAAATTACAGTCGATAATGCCTATTTCTACCTTTTGTGGAAGATGGGTTTCCTGGGGTTGGTTTGTTTTTTATCAATTCAACTTCTTGCAATAAAGAGATGTATAATTGTATCAAAACGGTCTTTGGATACTGATGAAAAGATATTCTCAAGGGCGGTCCTAATGAATATAATTGGATTGCTTTTTGTAGCGATTACAAATTCATGCATCGTTACTTACAGACTTGTATTCGTTTGGATGACTTTAATTTCAAGTATTGAGGTAATGGCACGAAAATATGTTTAGATTCATAAAAAAAACTGTTGCAACTTTCATTACACAGATTGGATGCTTAATTTTGGTATTGATTGGCACCATTATCATTACAAGAAATCTGGGACCGGAGGGTAAAGGTATAATATCATTATTGACAAACTATGTTATGATAGTAGTATCGGTTTTTACATTCGGAATGAGTGAAGGTGTGGTTTACTATCTGGGGACTAACAAGTACAGTCATAAAGATATTTATACAAGTATAATCTATATCACTATTGCTATGTCCTTATTTGTAATTGGATTGTCAATATTTTTTAAAGACGTTATTAGTCGCAGTATTTTAAAAAATATAACACAAGCAGATTACTATATATCCTTAGCGATAGTGCCCTCTTTTTATTTCTTCTTAAATATCAGAAAGTTATTTTTGGGGCACAAAGATATAATTAATTTTAATTTAAATTTACTTGCGCAATCATTATTACAATTAATTTTTTACTTAATATTCATACCAATCTGGCAAATTAAGGGTGCCATTTTATCAATTATTGCAGCATATATTATTGTTGATATATTTGCTGGAATCACTGCTTATTTGCGCCACGGCGGATTGAATGTCTTGCCTAATTTCAACTTTTTAAAGGATTCCTTCTTATTTGGGATGAAATCCGAAATTGGTATCATTCTAAATTTTTTTGAAAGGAGACTAGATATTTTTATCATTAATTTCTTTTTAGACCCAGCCTCTGTTGGTTTCTATACAGTGGCGGTTGCCATTGCTGAATTTATATGGAGAATTTCCGATGCTATTGGAACTGTACTATTCCCTGAGGTTGCAAGTTTAGATAGAGAGAAAGCTATTAGATTCATTGCTGTGATATCTCGCAATTTCATCTTTGCTGCTCTATTATTATCAGGTATTCTGTTTCTAATAGGCCGAGATGTAATAAATATTCTATTTGGAATGAAATTTATGCCTTCTTTATCACCATTGAGAATTTTGTTGCCAGGTGTTATCGCGCTCGGTTTCAATCGTGTGCTGTGCGGAGGATTTTCCGGATTGGGTAAGCCAGAGTACGGAACATACACTGTTGTCTTCTCGGCTATAACTACTGTAATTCTTGATCTACTTTTGATTCCTAAACTGGGAATTAACGGAGCAGCGATAGCCTCGACAATTGCCTATATCTGTTCAGCAACAACAGCGATAGTAATTTTCAAAAAGGCATTTCATTGTCGTCTGTCCGATATGCTCTTTATAAATAAATCCGATTTGAAACTATACTTGTCAAGATCTAAAATTATAGCTGGCTAAAAATGAAGAAAAAGATACTGCTTGTATGCTCACGTAATTCACCAGGGCCAATGAAGGTTATAAAGAATCTTCAAGGGGTGGTTAATCAATACATACAAGCAGATTGTATCAATATTGAGGATTTTCTTATTCCTAGGTTCCATTTTAAGAGCAAAATTTTAAACTATAAGTACTTAAGAATGCAGGAGTATTTGAATTTATTAAGATTAGATCGCATAAGCGAATACGGAGATAACATATTCTTGGTAGCTTGGGGTGCATTGTACGATGTCTTGCTAAAGAGACTCAACAGACGGGGAGTAAAACCTTCTTTGATAATGTGCAGCACGATTGGACAATCAGATTTCAATGATCTTGATCGACTCTATATGCTACAAGTAATAGATAACGTAATGAAGGGCCGAGTTAAAGATTTTTTACTAAATAAAAGGCTTTATATGTCATTAGGGAAGATTTTACCCCGGGCGATCTATTTCCCGCATCCCGTAGACCTTTCGCAATTTAGTAGTATTATTCCACAAAAATTGCCGGGAATTAACATTGATATCTTCGTTTCACTTAGACCTGGGAAAAATATAATGAATCAAATTTTTGCTGTTAAAATTTCTTCAATAGATTGCGTTTTACATATTAATTTTAGAAATCCTCAAATAGAGCGTTTCATTAAAACATTAAGTTTGCAAACCAAAGTTCACTCTTGGATACCGGATTCTGAATATTACAATTTGGTTGCCGGTATGACTCTATCATTACAGGTTACATTTACTGAAAGTTTCAGTTATGCTGTTTGCGAAAGGATGTGTTTATCAGTACCAACGATAACATCTTACGACATTGATCTTATTTCTGAGGATAGATTCCTTTCAAAATATCTATGTGTCGAAGGACTAGACACGCCTACCCAGATTGCTGAAAGGTTAAAAAAAATAGTTGGTGATGATAAACTTCGCGAAGAATTATCTATCCGATGTAGAGAAAGGATAAATAAAATTGCCCAGGAAAACAACAGAATTGTAAAAGAATATTTTTCCATTAATATTTGATCAAATTAGCAGCCGAGGTACACAGAAATTTTTATCAGGCACTTTTGGAGTTGATTTTTTATAATTTCCTAATATAACTCCATTACTTAGGGTTTGTGGATTATAAGATGAGGAGTTACAAGATACCACAAGGCATTAGTATATTGTTTTCCTCGCTTATACTCTTCTTTAATCGAGTGCTTTTGATAGAGTTTTTGGTAGATGGTTGAAAGCCAAATTTGATACTGTTGGTGTAAAAGTGTCGGTTTATCGCGAGGGAGATCGTTAAGACAACTATCCTTTTTAAAAAAATAGATGTGTCGTTGAAGAAATGACTTTGGTTTGTTTATTCAAAGCAAAATTAAAATTGTGGCGGTGTTTATGAAATGAAATATTAGAAAATAAGAAAATCGTGTAATATTATATTTGTGTTCACATTGCCATAAGCCTTAAACTCCGGACCAAAAGGCCAACTTCTAATATGCTGAACATTTAACGAATCAGACCCAAAGTCATCATTGCAAATATCGCAGGGTACGCGATAATTTCTATTTTCTTATTTACACCTTTTTGTAAGGGTAGATTATAAGATGAGATTGCATGGCTCTCTGTGCGAACCCCGCAATAACAGGGTATTAAAAATTTTTACACTTGGTAACGGTGCAAACTTACTTCTGGATTGCATTTGAGCGAAATCTGTTATATGAATAATCCAATCTGAATGTTTTTTCCTTTTAGATTTAAGGAGTAAACCTTTTATAAAATTCATACGAATTACCTCTATAATAGATTTCCGTTCTAACATTCTAACATGTTAGAATGTTAAAATGTTAGCATAATAAAATCTTTGGATAGAATTTTTTCAGCGAAAAATACAATAAATATTGAGATTAAAGTTACCGCTCCAAATGAGACCATAAATCATGGATCGAATCGGTGACAGACTGACGAAATTTTTGAAGTACAGTATAACTTCTTAGGATTTATTTGGGAACGATGGATGTGGTGAACTTGATATTAGTACTTGGCGGTAGTATATCTTTCAAGTGCAATTCGGGTTAAGATGCCGTTGATTTCAAGTTCCTTGTTGATTTCTCCTTTTTCCTCCCCCTCCAAAACCTCAAGGGCAAGGGTTTCGTTCTTCAGGTAGTCTAAATTTCTGATTATTGCCTGGCTTAATTTTGGCTCAGTTTTATAATATATCTTTATTCTATCGGTCAGATTGAAATCAGCCTCCTTGCGCAAGAGTTGTACCTTATGGATTAATTCCCGGACAAGCCCCTCGGCCTCAAGTTCCGGGGTTATCTCGGTCTTTATACCAACAATGTAGTTATCTTCTTCAATAATAACCCAGTTTGCCTTTTCCCTTTTTCTTACCTCAACTTCCGCTCCGGTGATTTCGATTTCTTTATCTTTCAATCTATTTTTTAGTATCCCCGTGGCGAGAAATTCTTTAATCCGGTCCTGGGATAGACTTTTTATCCATTCGCCAATTTCTTTTGAGAAAGGGCCGAATTTTGGACCGATTCGGTCAAACAGCGGGACAAGGCTATATTCATATAACTCATCAAAGGATTGGGCAACAGTTGCCTTTTTGATATTCAGTTCATCAAGGATAATGTCTAATCCGGATTGGTCGAGTGCCAGCGCATCCCTGGATAAACCAATAACCATTTCGGCAAGGGGCTGGCGCACCTTGATATTGACCCTGTTTCTTGCCGACCTGCCCATTGAGACAATCCTCTTTACCTGTGCCATCTCCTTTTCCAGTTCTAAATCAATCAATTTCTCATCGACTTCCGGATAATCACAGAGGTGAATGCTCAAGGGGGCATTCGGGTCAACACTTCTAACCAGATTCTGATATAGCTCTTCAGTCCAGAAGGGCATAATTGGAGCGATTATCTTTATTAAATTCAAAAGGCAATTGTATAAGACTATGTAGGCGGTTTCTTTATCCAGGTCATTTTCCGATTTCCAGAATCTCCGCCGGTTCCTCCTTAGATACCAGTTTGACAGTTCATCAAAATACAATTCCACTTCCTTTGCCACACCTGCAACATCATAATTGTTGTAGTATTCATCGCATCTCTTGATAAGGGAATTGGTTCTTGATAATATCCAGCGGTCAAGTTTGGTAAGATTTTGTATTGAAATACTCTTACCCTGAGGATTAAATTTATCAATGTTTGCGTATGTAACAAAGAAGGAATAGACATTCCACAGCGTCAAAAGTGTTCGCTTTATTTCATCGGCGGGTCCATAACCGAAATTGAGGTTCTGAACGGGATTGTGTCTGGCAAACATCCAGCGCATCACATCTGCACCCATCTTCTCTGCTGCGTCATCAAACCAGATGGCATTACCTTTGCTCTTGTGCATCTCCTCACCATGTTCATCCCTTACCAGTGCGTGCCCCAGGAGAACCTTAAACGGTGGCTTTTTTTCCAGAACCGTGCTCATTGTCAGAATTGCATAGAACCAGTTTCTGAACTGCCCCGGAAAACATTCGGTTATGAAATCGGCGGGAAACCACTCCTGCCAGTATGATTTGTCATAGGGATAGCCATTTTCCAGATTGTGCATATCATCGGGTGGCCTCAAGGTTGAATAGGGAACAATTCCCGCATCAAGCCAGGGATTACCCACATCCGGAATGCGGGACATCAATTCATTGCATCTTTCGCATCTAATCTTTATCTTATCAACCCACGGACGGTGCGGACTATGGCCATCAAATTCTTCCCAGCCCATTACTGCGCGCTCTTTTAATTCTCTGCGCGAACCGATTACTACAAAATGTCCGCATTTACATTCCCAGATGGGAAGGGCAAGGCCCCAGTACCGCTTCTTTGAGATGCACCAATCTGCCATATTTCTTAGCCAGTCCAGTTCGCGGTCGAGTCCGTAATCAGGTATCCAGCGCTGGACCATCTTTGCCACCTCGGCAATTTCATGGCGCAATGTTGCCATTGAGATGTACCATTCATCAACAAGTCTGAATATCAACTCACTATCACACCTCCAACATATAGGATAGCGATGGGTATAATCTTCAACATTATATAAGATTTTCCTTTTATTCAAGTCTTCAATGATTGCCTCGGTTACTTCATCTACATTCTTCCCCGTAAGCCAGCCAAAGCCGTCTATGTAGTATCCGAGTTCATCAAGAGGGGCAATTGTGGATAGTTTGAATTCTTTACCGAGGGCAAAGTCTTCTTTACCACAGCCCGGGGCAATATGGACCAGGCCGGTACCTTCAGTTTCACTTATCTCGGTCCAGGGAATCACCCGATGCACTACACCCTTTTGTGCGGGCAAATAATCAAATGGTCCTTCATAAATTATATCCAGAAGTTTCTTCCCCGGTAATTCTTCGAGGACTTCGTAACTCCCTTTTAACACCTTTAACAATGCCTTGGCAAGATAATATATTGAGTCGTTATTTTTCACCCGGGCATATATAAAATCCGGGTGAACTGCCACTGCAGTATTTGAGGTCAAGGTCCAGGGAGTTGTGGTCCAGACTAAAAGATATTCCCCTTTTTTGTCTTTGATAGGGAATCGCACGAATACTGCCTTATGGGTCAATTCCTGATACCCCTCGGTGGCAATCTCCATATCACTTATTGCTGTCCCGCACCTTGCACACCAGGGCATTACATCGGTTCCCTTATATATAAAGCCACGCTCGTGACACTTCTTTAAAAAATACCAGATTGTATAATTGTTGACCTCACTCATTGTATAATAGGAGTGGCTCTTCTTTAACCAATCCTTATCATCAAGTGCCGTCCTCCATTCACCCCAGTCCATCCACATTCCCAGTCGGATGGATTGCTCGGTCTGAATTATTGAATATTTATGGACGCGCTCCATACACTTCTGGACAAATCTATCAATACCAAACTTCTCAATATCTCTTTTGGAACTGAATCCCAATTCGCGTTCAACCTCCACCTCAACCCAGAGTCCCTGACAGTCAAAGCCATTCTGGTAGCGTTGTTCGTATCCTTTCATCGTCCGATACCGCTGGAAGATGTCTTTATAGGTCCTTCCCCAGGCATGGTGGACACCCATAGGATTATTAGCGGTAATTGGTCCATCCTGGAAAGACCACTTTTTCTTTCCCTTATTTTTCTTTAAATATAATGGAAGTATATCATTTTCTTCCCAGAACTTTAAAATCCTGTGCTCCAGTTTCGGAAAATCAAGTTCTTTTGGAATTGGCTTAAAATTCATAAGTTTTATTATATTCAAATTTTTTTATTTGTAAAGTTTTAAATGGGCAGTTGACTTTGTAAATAATTTAATTAAAATATTGTATGGAGACATAATGGCACTAGCGAAATCAATGACATTTTCCGGTTATTATGAATGGCTGGAAAGGTTGACCCTGACTGAAAGGCTGTTTCTTACTCTGGTATTTTCAGGTCTTACCGGTCTTTTTGCCCAATTTAGAATCGCCCTTCCCTTTACACCAATTCCTTTGACCGGGCAGGTCTTTGCTGTCCTTTTAAGCGGGATTATCCTGAAAGGAGTTTATGGGGGTCTGGCAATGCTCTTTTATCTTCTTTTAGGGTTTGCCGGATTACCCTGGTTTAGTGGTTTTAAACCCGGACTACCAATCGGTCCCACAACTGGCTATATCATTGGTTTTATTCCGGCTGCACTCTTTGTGGGACTATTGGGATTTCAGAGTTCGCGGTTTATCAATCAGCTATTAGTGATGTTTGTTGCGGTCTTAATCATCTATTGCACAGGTACCCTTCATCTGGCACTCTTTATGAATCTGAATCTGAGTCAGGCATTGTTTATGGGTGTCTTGCCCTTTATTCCGCTGGATTTGGTCAAGGTATTAATTGTAGCATCCATTTCAAGATTCCTGGTTATTGCCAGCGGAATAGGCAAAAGATAGAGGGGCGTTGTTGAGTCCAATATCAAGGGATTATAAGGGATTCTACAACCCCTTCCATAGATTTATAACGATATTTACAGGAGTGTTAATTATGGCACAGGGTTGTAGTGCTGGAGAATATCGGGAGTCAATCCATGCGGGGAGCTGGTATCCAGGTAGAGAGAAGGATTTAAAAAGTGTAATACAAACCTATCTTGAAAATGCAAGGACCAAGGTCCTGGGCGAAATTTATGGATTGATTTCCCCCCATGCCGGTTACATGTACTCTGGACCGGTCGCCGCATTTGCTTATAAGGTAATAGCCGGCAGGGAATATGATGATGTAATAATCATTGGTCCGAGCCACTACCATGGATTCGCTGGTGCATCAATTGATAAATTGAGGGGAAGAAGGACACCATTGGGAGTGGTTGAATATGACCTGGAACTTGCCGAGCGCATAATAAAAGAGAATCCAAAGATTTTGCGCTATGAACCACCTGCCCATGACGAGGAACACTCGGTTGAGATTCAGGTGCCATTTTTACAGGTTGTCCTGAAGAATTTCAAGAGTGTGGAAATCATAATGGGCACACAGGATTATCAAACCTGTCAGGCATTGTCCGAGGCAATTGTAAAGGCAGTAAAGGGAAAGAAGGTCTTGATTGTGGCAAGTTCAGACCTTTCCCATTATCACGCGCAGAAAACCGCTGAAGAAATGGATAATCTGGTTATTGATGCGGTGGATAAGTTTGACCCTGAGGTTTTATATAAGCGACTGAGCACTGATAGTTGTGAGGCCTGCGGTGGTGGTCCAATTATTGTGGCGATGCTTGTAGCCAAGAAGTTAGGCGCAGATAAGGCAAAAATTTTAATGTATGCCACAAGCGGTAACATTAGCGGTGATTATTCCAGGGTGGTTGGTTATCTCGCAGCTGCATTGGTGAAGGCAGAAGAGGAATCAGTGGGAGTTGACCTGGGTTTTACGGATGAAGAGAAAAAGATTTTAAAAGAGATTGCGACAAAGACTATTGAGGCGGCGGTCAGGGGAAAGAAATTACCGGAGTTTAAAGACCTGCCCGAAAGATTAAAACAGCCATATGGTGTCTTTGTTACCATCAATAAACACGGAAATCTGAGGGGGTGTATCGGACATATCTATGCCGATAAGCCCCTTTATCTTGCCTGTCAGGAGATGGCAAGGGCAGCAGCCCTGGAGGATCCGCGGTTCAATCCGGTTAGTGAAAAGGAACTGCCTGAATTGGAGATAGAAATTTCCGTCCTCACGCCGTTTGAGCGGGTAAAGGATATAAAAGAGATAGTAATCGGTCGTGATGGCCTGATTGTAAGAAGGGGATATTACAGTGGTTTACTATTGCCTCAGGTTGCCACTGAATACGGCTGGGATGTGGTAGAATTCTTGGAGCATACATGTGAAAAGGCAGGACTTCCCAAAGATGCCTATAAGTTGAAGGATACTGAAATCTACCGATTTTCAGCGCAGGTATTTTAATGGATAAGGATTTTAGAAGAACGGTGTTAGGGCTGGAATGGGAATACTTAGGGGTTTAGAGAATTGGTCAAGATGGTAGAAAAGGTCTTTATCGAGCCTTTCCGGGAACTTGAATTTGCAAAACTCGACTTACATCGCGAAAAGAGAAAGGGATTTCCCGAGGTAATCTTCTGTCCGGGCAAGAGTAAAGAACAGATAATAGAGTGCGCCTCCGGGCTGTATAAGATCCATAAAAGGGTGCTTCTGACAAGGGTAGATACAGAGATAGCACGTATTTTGAAGAAAAGATTCCCAAAAGGTAAATATTATAAAGATGCGCGACTCTTTTACGTGGGGAAGATGGATAAGGAGAAAGGTCTGGTTATTGTCTTGGCTGCCGGAACCGGTGATATTCCGGTTGCCGAGGAATCGGCAATTACCGCCCGGATTTTAGGCAGTCAGGTAAAGAGGATATACGATGTCGGGGTTGCGGGAATCCATCGGCTTTTAGCCTTTCAAAAAGAGATTGAAAAGGCAAGGGTTTTGATTGTGGTTGCGGGTATGGATGGAGTTTTGCCTTCGGTTGTCGGTGGGCTATTTTCAAAGCCGGTGATTGCCGTGCCCACAAGCATTGGTTACGGTGCAAACTTTAATGGCCTGGCACCACTTTTAACCATGCTCAATTGTTGTGCCCCGGGGGTTGCGGTGGTGAATATAGACAATGGTTTTGGGGCAGGTTTTATTGCCGCACTCATCAATCGGCTATGATTACCTTTGAAAAGGTGAGTAAGGTCTATCAGAAAAACTGGGTTGCCCTTGATGATATAACCTTTGAAATAGCCAAGGGTGAATTCGTATTTCTTACCGGTCCAACCGGTGCCGGTAAGAGCACAATTCTGAAACTGATCTATAAAGAAGAAGAACCCACCAAAGGAATAATTAAGGTAATGGATTATCATCTCCGCCTCTTAAAGAAAAAGGACATTCCACAATTGCGGAGGAAGATTGGCATAATCTTTCAGGACTTCAAATTACTCCAGGATCGGACGGTGGAAGAAAATGTTGCCTTTGCCCTTGAGGTCACTGATACACCACCGAGGGATTTAAAGAAAAAAGTTCTGGATGTGCTGACTTATCTGCGTCTCAGCCATAAAAAGTTTAATTATCCCTATCAGCTTTCAGGTGGAGAACAACAGAAGGTATCCATTGCCCGGGCATTGGTCCGTGACCCTTATATCCTCCTTGCCGATGAACCAACCGGAAATCTTGACCTGAAGAGCTCCCAGGAGATACTTGATGTCCTCCTTGACATAAACTATAAGGGGACAACCGTCCTTATGGCAACCCATAATCAGGTATTGGTAAGAAAGACAAAGCGGCGCATAATTTCACTTAAAGAAGGTAAATTGGTCTCGGAATAGAAATGGTACTGACAATTGGAATAAGGGAAGGAATAAGAACAATCATCAGAAACAGTTCGCTCTTTATCCTTTCGCTTTTAGTTACAGCCATATCATTCTTCCTCTTTTCCCTCTTTAGCCTCGTTACTTTAAATCTCTACCACCTTTTACAATTCTTAAGTGAAAAGATTGAGATTATTGCCTTTCTTGATGAACATGCCGACAATGTCGTGCTGAAGTCCAATATTTCACGCATCAACGGAGTTATCGAGGTAATCTATATATCGAGTGAACAGGCACTGGAGGAATTACAGAAAGAGGTTGTAGAAACCGAAGAGGTATTGAGGGTCTTTGAAGAGAATCCACTGCCTGCCTCTTTTCGGATAAAGGTTGCACCGGAATTTCGTAATAGTCGGGGATTGAGGGAGTTGAGCGAGAAGATTATGCTCTTAAAGGGTGTAAAAGAGACGATATATGGTGGAGAACTCGTTGACCAGCTCAGAGGTTTTACCCGGGTCGTGACCTATTTTGATATCGGGCTATTGATAATAATCACCCTTGCCGTTATCTTTGTTACCTTCCAGACCATAAAGTTAACAATCTTTGCCCGGGCAAACGAGATTGAGATAATGAAACTTGTCGGTGCACAAAATTCGCTTATCTCAATTCCTTTTATTTTTCAAGGATTGGTCCAGGGACTTTTTGGTGGTTTGATTGCCTTTTTCCTGCTCGTTTTAACTGCCCGTGTTGCCACTCCATTTTTTTCCATACCATACTTTCCAAGGATATTATTATTTTTGATCAATCTCCTTTTTGGAACGGTCTTTGGCGTTATTGGTTCATTAATTGCAATGAGGCGATTCCTAAAATGAACTTTCTAATAATCTTTGTAATTTTATTTCAGGTCAATCAGAAACAGAAGGAACTGGATGAACTTAAATCCAGGTTAAATCAGGCACGCCAGGAGATAAAACAACTGGAGAAGGAGAAGGTTGGTACACTTGCCCGGATTGAGAAGATTGATGAGGCGATAAATCTAACGGTTGCATATATAGACAAATTGACGGCGGAGGAGGCACAGGAAAGATTGAGGGTGCAGGAGCTGGACAGGGAGATCGCCCGTGCCGAATCAAAGATGAGGCAACATAAGGAAGAGCTAAGGGAAAGGCTTATCCGGCTCTATAAATGGACACCATTCTATAAACTTGAGGTTTTATTTTCTAAGAAATCAATTCCCCAGATTCTCTCTACTTCCTATTATCTTCAACTTCTTGCGCGCAATGACCAGAAGGTTTTCAATGAATTCAAACGGGACTGGGAAAAATACCTCATTGATAAGAAATTAAGAGAGGATTTAATATTAATCCTTGAAAACCGTAAGATTGAGAAAGAACAGGAACTTGTATTATTAAATAAAGAGCGGAAGGAAAAGGAACAGATTCTTGATGAGGTTAGTAAGAAAGAGAAGGAGAAGAGGAATTTAGAAAAGGAACTGAAGAGTGCCCAGCGGAGGCTTGAGGAGCTGATTATCTCTTTACAGAAGAAGACAGAAAAGTCAAGCAGCGGCCAGAGTTATTTTGAGGCTAATCGCGGTAAACTGCCCTGGCCCTGTCAGGGGCGTGTCGTATCAAAATTTGGTAAGGTAATCCATCCCAAGTATAATACTACAACAAAGAATAACGGCATTGATATTGCTGGTAATTTTGGCGATAATGTCTATGCCATTGCATCAGGGAAGGTTGCCTATGCTGGTAGATTTATGGGATATGGAAATTTAATCCTCCTTGACCACCTTGATGGATTCTATTCATTATACGGACATCTCTCTGAGATTCTTGTTAAAGTGGGTGAGGAAGTCAGCAAGGGTAGAATAATTGGAAGAATCGGTGAAAGCGGTTCATTATCCGGTCCAATGCTCCACTTTGAATTACGCAAGGATGGCAAGTCTGTTGATCCCCTGCTTTACCTTGAATAGATTTATTCAAAGAGATTAACTAATGTTCCTATTGAATCTTAATGAGGTTGAATTTTAGGCTGACCTTTTCAAGGTTGGTTTCAGCATCGAAGTTATACATCTTTGCCCCAACATAGGCATCGGCCAGTGAATAACCGAATAAAAAGAGTTCCCACCATAGAAAAGAATTTCTATTTGAATAATTCCCCGCAAGATGATTTTTATAGGCATAGTAACCAAGGGTAATCTCGCCCGCTCCAATTATCACCCCGGGTATATATCTTTCAGTGTAGAACTGTCCACCTCCAGGGAATACACATAAAAGCATTGCAATTTTTGCAGACTTCTCCTCTGCGAAGGATTGATCTGGTAAAATTAGTATCAATAGAAATGTAATCACCACCCCGAATTTTTTAAACATCATTTGGTATACTTATATTCAAATCTCTCAACTGAATCAGCAACCGCAATTATATACAAGTTGTAGTAATCAATTCTCTGTTCACTCAAAAAACGCAGCAAATCACCTGCCCGCTCAAGTGCCCGGGGAGCGGAAATGTAAATCTCTATACCCTTATAATTGCGGTCTAAATTTCTCAAGATTTCAACCTCCCCATAAGGGGTCAATCGGTTATCTTTAAAGAATCTTTCCGGTGGAAAACGGTTCCTGTCTCCGGTAATTTCCCGATGGTCTTTTACCGTTTCCTCCCACATCTTAATTTCATCCTCAAGCTTTGTAATTTTTTTGCTCAATGGCTGGTATTTTACACTGTAGATATAATAAAGAATTATCGCAAAAATCAATGCCACTACCCATCCCAAATATCTCATAGATTCTCCATTGCCTTTTCAATATGCTCTTTCTTTGTGATAAATTCTTTCAGTCTCTTCTCTTCATTTTGCTTCACATCATCACTACATTTGCTTAGATACCCGGGATTGCTCAAACGGGATTTTATCTCATTGATGCGTCCTTCAAGGAATTCTATCTCACTCTTCAGGCGTCTTTTTTCTCTTTCTATATCAATTCCCTTTAACAGGATATACGCTGCTAAATCAGGCATTATTATCGTGGCAACCGAACCCCTCGGTTTTTCACCGAAGGAGACAGATTCCACGCCGGCAAGTCTGTTTAAAATTGCCTTATTGCCTTCAATGAAATTTTGTCTTGAATGGTCGGTTTTTATAATCAAAGGGAGATTAATCCGGTGCCCGACACCAAAGAGACCGCGGATATTCCTGATTTGGGTAATGAGGTTGATAAATATTTCCACTTCACCGGTGGAGGCAGGAGCAGTCGTTTTTTGAGGCCATTGTTCAAGAAGAATACTCTTTTTCCTTTCTGGGAATTTTTGATAAATCTCTTCGGTAATAAAAGGAATGAAGGGATGGAGTAAAACCAGTATCTCCTTTAATAGAAATTTACTGATATTGGATTGATTGTAAGGTGGAATCTTTATGAATTCAAGATACCAGTCGCAGAAGGTATGCCAGACAAAATCATAAAGCCGCTTGGCGATTCCATTCAATTCAAAGTTCTGAAAATAGTATTCTACCTGTCCTAATAGATTATTCAATTCATTGAGTATCCATACATCAAATGCGGTTAATGGCTCTTTTATTTCCGACTTTGAGGTGGAGAAACTGGTAAGGACCAATCTTGCTGCATTCCACAATTTATTGCAGAATTTCCTTCCCACATCAATGGATTTTTCGCTATAAAGCACATCCTGCTCCCGTGGTGTTATGAGCATTAGTCCAAATCTCAATGCATCAGCACCATACTTGTCAATCAACTCCATTGGTTCTGGTGAATTCCCGAGACTCTTTGACATCTTCCGACCCTTTTCGTCCCTGATCATTGGATGAAAGACTACATTGCTGAAAGGAATATTTTTTGTGAACTCAAGTCCTGCCATTATCATCCTTGCAACCCAGAGGTATATGATATCCCAGCCCGTGGCAAGGGTCTGGGTGGGGTAGAACCTTTTGTAATCCGGGGTTTGTTCGGGCCAGCCCAGTGTGGCAAAGGGCCAGAGCCATGATGAAAACCAGGTATCAAGGACATCCTCATCCTGATATATATCAGTTGAACCACAATGAGGGCACTTATCCGGCTTTACCTCAGAGACAATGATTCCCTTTGTGTCTTCTTCTTTATAACATCCATTGCAGTAGTATATCGGTATCCTGTGTCCCCACCACAATTGTCTTGAGATACACCAGTCTTTTACATTCTCAAGCCAGTGATTGTATAGATTTACCCATCTTTTTGGATAGATCTTTATCTTCCCGTTTTTAACCACCTCAAGTGCAGGTTCAGCCAGCGGTTTCATTTTTACAAACCATTGTTTTGATAACCTTGGTTCAATCGGTGTTTCACACCTCTCACATATCCCCATTGGAACAGTGTAATTTTCAATCTTTTCCAGAAGGTTCAATCTATCAAGTTCTTCAATTATCTTTTTTCTTGCCTCAAATCTTTCTATTCCTTTATATGCGCCGCCATTTTCATTTATCGTGCCATCAGGATTCATTATATCTATTATCTGGAGATTATGTTTCTTTGATAATTCAAAATCAAATGGGTCATGGGCAGGTGTTACTTTAAGTGCACCTGTGCCGAATTCCGGGTCAACATAACTGTCAGCGATTATCGGTATCTCCCGGTTCATAATCGGGAGTATTGCAGTTTTTCCAACAAGATTTTTATATCTTTCGTCATTCGGATTTACACATATCGCAGTATCACCCAACATTGTCTCAGGACGGGTCGTGGCTACAGTGACAAACCCATTA
>JBDRWI010000006.1:0-54968 GCA_039802265.1 Caldifarciminota bacterium
GATTAAAGGAAAAGGAACTGTAGTATTTGATGTACCGAGGTTGACATCGGTGAGCAAAGAGACCGAGATTGAACTGGCGGTTTATGATGTCCTGGGCAAGAAGATCAAGACACTTGCCGCTGGCAAATTTACCCCGGGCTTCCATACCTGTTCTTTTGATGGTAAGGATGAAAATGGAAATACCCTTTCTCAAGGTACATATTTCATTATAATGAAGACACCGAAATATACTGAACGGACCAAGTTCGTGAAATTGTGAAAAGGGTATTAATAGTCTTGCGGTTGCGATATGCGAAACGGGTTTTGTTAAAGGAGGCTTTATGAAAAAACTCCGCTTCTCCGCTTCCCCGATGCTCCGATGCCCCGTTTCTTTATTCCAAAGTCTCCTTGTCTTTGTGTCTCTTTTTCTCCTTGTTTCACAATCCTCTGCTGCCCTGTATGTCTTCACTGACCAGGGCAGGCTTGCCCGCTCTACAGATGATGGCATTACCTGGTCCTGGGTCTCCACCCCCTTACCCGGCAATGACTGTGTGGATATGACCTCTGACCCTTATAGATTTATCTATATCCTCACCCGCACCGGCGAAATCCATCGCAGTATAAACTATGGCAGCTCCTGGACCAGCCGGGGTAATATTGCGGTTTCTGATGCCAAGGCAATCTGGGTGATAACCGGACTCACCTTTGTCTTAACTCAAACCGGTGATTTATACGAACGCAACAATGCCACAGGCAACTGGTCATTGCTGGGCAATATCGGTGCCTCAGATTTTGTTGATTTTGTTCCCCGTCCTGATGGCAATAGTTATTTAGCATTCACAAGGAGTGGTGATGTCTGGCAGGTCTTACCCACACCCTTTACCAAATCCCTTATCAGTAATATTGGCAGTTCAACGATTGTGGGTGCGACGACCTTGACCAATGCGGTGCTTGTGGTGACTGAGGAAGGTGATATTGCCCGTTCTACAAATGGTGGTGTGAGTTGGTCCTGGGTGGGTGCGATTTCCCAGATGCCGGTTGCCGGGATTGGTAATAAAGGCAGTAATATCTATGTGACAACCCAGGCGGGTGAGGTCTTACGCTCTACGAATCAGGGTAGTAACTGGAGCCATCGGGGTAACATTTCGCAGATTGGGATAAGGGGAATTACTTCTGATACAATGATTGTCATTGGTGCGGAAGAGACAAAAGAGCAGCAGGTGCTTCAGATCTTTGGGGTGTATCCGAATCCTTCTTCAGGCAGGTTTACGATTAAATTTTTTGCTGCTAAGATTGGTGCGGGCAGATTGCGGTTATTTGATATTTCCGGTAGCGAGGTTGGGGAGTTATGGAGTGGTGCGATAAGTCTGGGTGATAATGTCTTAGAGATAAAGGTGAACAGGTCAGGGTTGTATTTTTTGGTGATGGAATCAGAACAGGCACGCTCAACTGCGAAGATAATCTTAACAACGGAGTGAAAAAAGTAATCAGCAGTCGGTAGCAGGTTGGTTGCGAAAAGCGTTTAGCCATTCCAGGCCAAAGGCTTTGAATGACTGTGTCTGGCAGTTGTATTTAATCGAAAATTTTTATTTATTGACAGATTTGTGAAACTCGTTATAATTGACTATGAAGAGAAAGCAAAAGATAGTTCCTTAAAGAAAATAATGGCATCCCTTGAGCAATATGCTGAATTGATGCGTTTCAAAAGTAGGAATTACAAGTAAGACGAAAGGGACAAAATGGGTATAGAGAAAGTTCAATCAAAAGGTACAGATTTCACGAAATGGCAACCCAATGAAGGTAAAAGGCTTATTATAGATGTGGATGGCGTTGATTATGCGAGGCTACCGATAAAGACCCATGTTATCACTGGCTCTGACGATATTTTTAAAGTCATTGCCCAGTATGTAATACCCCATATTAAAAAGGATGATATAATCTTTTTGAGCGAAAGGGTGGTCGCCATAACCCAGGGTCGGGCATTTCCCATAAAGGATATAAAGCCTTCCTGGCTTGCCCGGTTTCTTGTAAGATTTGTCCACAAATCTCCCTATGGAATCGGTCTGGGTAGTCCCTGGACGATGGAACTGGCAATCCGGGAGGCTGGTGTAGCACGTATACTCATTGCCGCATTTGTCTCGGCGATCACAAAACCATTCGGTATCAAAGGTCTATTCTATATTATTGCCGGAAAATCCGTCGCGGCGATTGATGGTCCCTGCCATTATACACTGCCTCCATATAATGAATATGCAAAATTGGGACCGAAGAATCCAGACAGGGTTGCCCGGGAATTGAAAAATAAATTTGGTTATGATTTTGTGATCATTGATGCGAATGACCTTGGTGTTTCTGTCTTAGGTAAATCAAGTAATATTATAACCGAAGATTTTTGTAAAAAGGTTTTTCGGGATAATCCATTAGGTCAATCAAAACAGCAGACACCAATTGCAATTGTGAGGAAGGTATCTTAAGAATCAATACCCCTGCAATGCCGAGCGGTCAAGTTTTTCGAAGTCCTCTTCACCTTCTAACTTCGTCTCAAAGGTATGGACATCACAGGAGTCTTGAGGTTCGGTTCCCGCAACAAATGCCATCTCTTTTGGTGTGGGACAGAATTCGTTGGCTAAAAGACCGCTCTTGGGACATATCCTTCGCCAGACAATCCCTGAAGGCACCGGAAAGTCTTCATCCTTAAGTGTATCAATTTTTGAGATGATCTCTCCCCAGATTGGTGCGGAGACCACACCACCAGTTGCCCCCCTGAAGATTCTTTGATTATCATCAAAACCTACCCACACCCCGGCAGTAAAGTGGGGTGTAAATCCAATAAACCAGGCATCAGAATGGTTATCGGTTGTTCCGGTCTTGCCCGCTGCCGGACCACTGTAGTATTTTCTAATCTCATAACCGGTTCCACCATCAACTACTGCCCGCATTATATCAATAAGGACATAGCTTGTCTGGGGAGATAACCTCTGTTCGGAAAAGGGTTTTGCCATCTCAATTATTGTGCCGTCTTTATCCGTAATTTTTCTTATCATCACCACTGGATGTTGTTCACCTAAATTGGCAATTGTACTGAAGGCATGTGTCAATTCCAGAAGGCTTGTCTCACAGGAACCCAACGCCAGTGATACAACGGGTAAGAGGGTTGATTTTATTCCTAAATTATGGGCATATTTCATGACCAGGTCGGGTCCGAGGATGCGAATTAATCTTACTGCCACGAGATTCCTGGATAGGGCCAATGCCTTTTTTAAGGTGATCGGACCCATAAAGCGGTGGTCATAATTTGATGGTCGGTAGATACTATCCCAACCCGGTACCTCAAGGACAATGGGTAAATCAAGGACTATATCGGCAGGGGTAAATCCATTATCAAGGGCGGCAGCAAAGACAAAGACCTTAAAGGAACTTCCAGTCTGTCTCCTTGCCTGGGTTGCCCGGTTGAACTTACTCTGATTAAAATCCCGGCCGCCGACCATTGCCTTTATCTCACCGGTTTTTTGTTCAATTATTACAATTGCACCCTGAAGATAAGGTGTCATATTCAGGGTATCAGGGATTCCCACAGAATCAACCTTTGATTTTGGATTTTTAAACTTGTAGTCCTTCTCAATCTTTACCAGATGACTTTCCAATACATCCTCCGCAATCTTCTGGATATCCTGATTCAATGTAGTATAAATGCTTGCACCACTTCGATAGAGGAATTCCGGACCGTACTTTAACTCAAGGTATCTTCTAATTTCCTCAATAAAATACTCGCCCACTGTCCGCCTTGGCTGGCGCGCCGTAACATTGAGTGGTTCATTTATCGCCTGATTGAACTGGTCTTCAGTTATGAGATGGTCCTTGAACATCTCCTTTAATACAAGATTACGCCGGGAAATAGCCCGTTCGGGATATCTAAATGGCGAAAGATTTTCCGGACTCTTGGGCAGGGCAATGAGCAGTGCCGATTCACTCAGGGTCAAGTCAGCAACCTCTTTATTGAAGTAATATCGGGCCGCAGTTGCTACACCATACCTTCCCTGTCCGAAGTTGACCTGATTCAGATATTTTTCAAGGATTTCATCCTTGGTATATGCCCGCTCAATTCTTATTGCCAAAATGATCTCTTTGAGCTTCCGAAGGACAGTCTTTTCCTGGGTCAAAAACATATTCCGGGCAAGTTGCATCGTGATTGTGCTTCCACCCCGGACAACTCGCAGATGAATTATATTTTCAATTACCGACCTTAGCAGGGACATAATGTTTACTCCCCAGTGTTTATAAAAGAGTTTGTCCTCAATACAGATAAAGCCCTGTTTTAAATATTCGGGCACCTCCTTTATACTGGCCAGGTCTCTTCTTTCAATAAAAAACTCGGTTAGGAGGCGGTTCTGGTCGTCATAAACCCGGGTTGAAATTGGCGGGGTATAGAATGAAATTGACTCCGCGGGTGGTAAATCCCTGAGCACTGAGATATATATTCCAAATCCAAGTCCACAAAGGAGTGATATAAAAAAGATTATAGACCAGCGTAGCCGGTGCCTTCTTATTCTCTTATTCAATGGCATCTTCAGTCTTTGCATCAAACAGGTAAATCTTTTCGGGCGGAACCCACAGGCTCAATAATTTACCCATTTCAAATTGTAAACCTTCAGGGACCAGCGCCTGGATGGTGGTATCACCGCATTTTCCATAAATATATGTCTCATATCCAATCGGTTCAATCACCTCAACCAGAATCTTTAATTCTATTCCACCGGACAGCGAAAAATCCGCGGGCCTTATTCCCATCACGACTTCACGGTTCAAAAATCGATAAAATTCATTTGATAACTTCAATGAAACTCCTGATCCTTTAAAGACTATCTCCTTATCTTTTTCAATCACTCCCTTTAAAAAATTCATCGGTGGACTGCCGATGAAACCGGCAACAAACTTATTTTTTGGCTTCTTATAAAGGGTCATCGGGTCTGAGATTTGCTGGATTACACCATCCTTCAATACTACAATCTTTTCACCCAGGGTCATCGCCTCAATCTGGTCATGGGTCACATAGACAATGGTTGCGCCAAGTCTTTTATGGAGACGCGAGAGTTCTGCCCGCATCTGAACCCGCAATTTGGCATCAAGATTGGAAAGGGGCTCGTCAAATAAGAAGAGCTTGGGCTGACGCACAATTGCCCTTCCCAATGCTACCCGCTGGCGCTGACCACCGGAAAGTTGGCGGGGCTTTCGCTGTAAAAGTTCTTTAATCCCTAAAATTTCAGATGCCTCTGCCACCCGCTTTTTAATCTCCTCTTTGGGTAGATTCTGCATCTTTAAGCCGAATGAAATATTTTCATAGACACTCATATGGGGATAAAGGGCATAGTTCTGAAAGACCATTGCGATATTCCTCTGGGCCGGGCCAAGGTCATTGACACAGGTCTTATCAATAAATATCTTACCTTCGGTTGGTGTCTCAAGTCCGGCAACAAGTCTCAGGATTGTGGTCTTGCCACAACCCGAGGGTCCGAGAAGAACCAGAAACTGTCGGTCGCTAACCGTAAAACTGATATTTTTTACTGCATAAACATTTTTATCATATATCTTTGTTACATTTTCTAAAATCAATTCAGCCATTCAAATCTTAATCAATCTTCTGGATTATCTTCAGGATTCTTATCAAGGTATTCCTTAAATCCTTTCTTGATACAAGCAGGTCAATCATACCGTGCTCTAACATAAATTCGGCACGCTGAAATCCCGGGGGTAATTTTTCACCGATCGTCTGCTCAATAACCCGCGGACCGGTAAATCCAATCAATGCCCCGGGTTCGGCAATAATGATATCGCCCAGTGAGGCATAGGAAGCCATTACCCCGGCCATTGTGGGATGGGTGAGGATTGATATATATGGAATTTTTGCCTTTGATAGAAGTGCCAATTCGGCAGCGGTCTTTGCCATCTGCATCAATGAGAAGATACCCTCCTGCATCCGGGCACCCCCGGAGGTAGAAAGGATTATCAGAGGGGTACGCTCCTGCCGGGCAAGTCTTATTGCCCGGGCGACCTTCTCTCCCACGACCGAGCCCATACTTCCACCCATAAACGAAAAATCCATTGCCCCGAAGACCACCGCAACATTACCAATCTTTGCCCGACCATACACTATCCCTTCGGTCAATTGGGTTTTTTGCTGGGCAAGTTTCAACTTTTTCTTATATTCCGGGAAGTCAAGGGGGTCGGTGGGTTCAAGGTCCTTATCTATTTCCTCTAAGTTACCCTCATCAAGTAAGAGGCGGATATATGCCCGACAACTGATTTGAAAATGGAAGTTGCACTTCGGACAGATATAAAGATTCTTTTCCAATTCCGTCCGGTAGAGTATCTCACCACAACTCTCACACTTTACCCATAAACCCTCAGGAAGGACGAGTTTTTCTTCGGGTTTTGCCTGGACCTTCTTCTTAAACCACATAGCTACCTCCAGATAATATCCTCATAACAATTCCGCAATCTGGACCGCATTCAGCGCTGCCCCCTTTCTCAGGTTGTCTGCAACAATCCACATCGTAAGGCCATTTTCTAAGGCAAGACACTTTCTTATGCGCCCAACGAATACCTCATCTTGACCCGCAACATAAACCGGCATTGGATACTTGTCTTCATCTTCAATCAACTTTACACCCGGGGCACCTTTTAGAATCTCTTTTGCTTCCTCCAAAGGGATGGGCCTTTCAAATTCCACCGATACTGCCTCACTGTGGCAATAAAAAACTGGAATTCGCACACAGGTCGCACTCACCATAATTGACTGGTCATCAAGAATCTTTCTCGTTTCATTGAGCATCTTTGTCTCTTCAGTGGTATATCCTGATTCACAAAATCTACCAATCTGGGGAATTATATTGTTGGCGATGGGATGAACAAAGACACTATTTGGGGATTTTACAATTTTCTCCTGGGCAGCAAGACATTCAATCTCATAATTCAACTCTTCAATCGCCTCTTTGCCGTAGCCTGAGACCGACTGATAGGTGGCAACAATGATTCGTTTTATCCTTGCAACCTTATGGAGTGGAAAGAGCGGAACAAGGAGTTGAATCGTTGAGCAATTGGGATTGGCAATAATTCCCTTATGCCTTTTTATTTCTTCAGGGTTGATTTCAGGGATAACCAGCGGGACATCCGGTTCCAGACGAAATGCAGGTGAGTTGTCTATTATCACGGAATTATTTCTAAGATCGGGGACGATTTCTTTGGTGAGTTCCTCGTCAAGACAGCCAAAGACGAGGTCAACCTTATTGACAAGTTCTTTGTAATCTGAAAGCACATCAATCTCTCTATCCTTGAAGATAAATCTCAGTCCCTCGCTCTTTTCCGAGGCAAATAGAAATAGTTCCTGGACAGGAAAGTTTCTTTCTTCAAGAATCTTTATCACCTCCTGCCCCACCAAGCCAGTCGCGCCTAAAATCAAGATATTCTTCTTCATAATTAAATATTATATATAACTAATAAGCGATAGTCAAGCCCAATAGGGAGTTCAATTTCCCAGGATTAAGTGAGGGTAATAAAAGATCCCTGAATAATCAACCTTGCCGTAGGGTCGGGATATATTCATTATTTCGGTTATTTAGGGCTTAGTAAATTTTTTAAAATACCCGAATTTCTGATTCTTTCCAATATTGCTAATTTAATTTTCACAAAGTGAGATGACCAATTTTTTTCAGATTATTGACATTGACTCCATTATAGATATAATTAACAATAAATCGGGGCGTGGCGCAGTTGGTTTAGCGCACCAGCTTGGGGTGCTGGGGGTCACCAGTTCAAATCTGGTCGCCCCGAACTTTTTCTCCAAATTCTAAATCCGAAGCACCGGAGATCTGCCCGTCGTATTAATGGCTTGTTGTTCCTATTTTACGAGCAACGGCAAGCGATTGACGATTTGCTTTTCTAAAAAGACAAACAATGACAATTCTATCCAATTCATTGGATTTATCCAGGCAATAGTGAGGGTTATGTTCATATGCCATTATTTTTGATCTTTGCCCAGATTGTTGTCAATAGTGAAAGGGTTATTAAAATTGATTATGAAAATCTATTTTATGAAGAATTGCAATTAAAAGATGAGATTATCGATTATTGTCTTTATGACAATTTATATGTCTTGACCGGACGCTACATTCGGTGCATAGATACCACAGATCTAAAAATTATTGACCGAACTCCGCTCCCCCAAAAGTTTAATTACCTAACAGTAAGCAGCGACGAAATCTTCCTTATATCTTCCAATGAAATCGTCAAACTCAACAGAAATAACCTTTCATTTAGAGGAGGTATTGGCATTGAACCCGGCGATTATCGACCGATGCTTTCTCCCTTCCTTTTGCCTGATGATAACCGAATATATCTCATCACCCATAGTGAAAAAAAGAGTGTCATAAAGGTTTTTGACACCAGTAATGGAAAAAAGATTGGCTCCGCAACCTTCGCCCGCATCCTTGATCTCAAATACCTCCCTGAAAAAAAGATCTTTGCTACAATGGATAATTCTGGAATCAATCTGATTGATTTGAAATTGAAGAATAGAAAAAAGATAAAACTTCCATTTGTGGGCGATAATCTTTTTATTGATAGATGTGGATATATAATAACAAATCAACAGGGAATATTTTATCTGAATAATGGCGGCAGGATGATCGATTTTCAACCCCTCTGTCTTAAGGGAGAAATCCAAAATGATAATTTAGTCTTTTTAAATAGTGATATTATTGGCTTCATTGACCCCTTTACCTTAAGGATTAAAAAAGCAGTAGAAAACAAAGAAGGAATAAAGAATATCCAGGGTATTGATAAGTATTATTATCTGTCAGTAAATGAAAGCGGCGAACTATTCTTAGTTGATGCTATAAAATCCGAGGTCAGACGTTTAATGAAAAAAGAAAAGGTCAGTGCCCTTATTATAAAGGGCAATAGACCTGAATTAGATTCACTCTTTTATATCCAACTGAGCGCCTTTTCCGATGAAAAAAGAGCCAAGATTTTCTGCGAGAGTATAATAATGACCGGTTTACCAGTATTTATTGATTCGAGTACGGACAATCTCTATCGTGTAAAAATTGGAGGTTTTTACAGTAAAGAGGAGGCACTGGAGATATCTGAAGGGATTGATATCCCCAACTGGATTATTTATCATCATAAAATTGATTATGAGATTGATTCAGTATTTAAGTTTAAGGATAAAAGTTTTTATATCCATAAAGGAATAATCAAAAAAAAGGAGTGAAGATGAAAAAAATTATCAATACCGAGAACGCCCCAAAGGCAATTGGACCATATTCCCAGGCGGTGGTAGAAGAAAACTTTATATTCACAGCCGGGCAGATCGGAATCAGCCCAGATACCGGAAATATAATAGAAGGCGGGATAACCGAACAGACCGAGCAGGTATTGAAGAATCTCCGGGCTATTCTGAATGCGGCAGGTGCTGATTTAAAGAATGTAGTAAAGACAACCGTTTATCTAACAAGGTCTGATGACTTCCCCCTGATGAATGAAATCTACGCCCATTATTTCTCTGACCAACCACCTGCCCGGACAACCGTCTTTGTAAGCGGTTTACCAAAAGGAGCACTCGTTGAGATTGAGGCAATCGCAAAGGTTGGTTGAATTTGAAAAAAAGGTCGGGGTTAAGTTCAAAAAGAAGGGGTTATTAAAACTTGCCCTAACCCACTCTTCTCTTGCCCACCGAGCAGGCGGGAAGTCAAATGAAAACTTGGAATTTTTAGGAGATGCGGTACTGGAGCTGGCAGTGCGCGAATACCTCTACAAGAAGTACCCCCAGAAAGACGAAGGAGAATTGAATCAGTTGAAAAAGAAATATACCAGTGAGGAATCATTGTACCGGATTGGCAAAAGAATCAAGATTGGCGATTTTCTCTTTATGGACCACGGTGAGGAACTAACCGGGGGAAGGAAAAGACCATCCAACATAAGTTCCGCAATTGAGGCATTGATCGGGGCAATCTTTCTTGACCGCGGCTGGAAGTATACCCGAAGGTTTATTAATCATTTGATACTACAAAGAAGATTGATAATGCCCGAGGACTACAAATCTATTTTGAACCAATGGGCAATGAGCGAAAAAAAGATAATAGTCTATAAAATAATTGAAGAGAAAGGATTGCCCCATAGTAAAATCTTCCAGATTGGTCTTTGGGTAGATAATAAGCTGGTTGCCACCGGAATGGGCACTACTAAGAAAAAAGCCGAGCAGGAGGCAGCGCGTGTCTTCTTAACGCAGATGGGTGTACTATAAAAATTATTCTATTATTACAAATTTTTTCGTCCGGTCTTGATATCTTAAAAAATAGACCCCGGCCGCGGATGGTCTATAATTCAGATAATCGGCCTTCCATTCATCCAGTAAACGGCCCGTAACATCAAAGACTTTTATAATTTGTTTATCTTTTAACCTCAAGATTATTCTTCGCGCAACACTCGTTGTCAAATCGGTTTGGGTATGTGCGCTGGACAGCTCAAATACCGGTGTAACGATATTCTTCTGGATTATCCAGTTCTGGGGGTCAACTACAACCTGCATGGGTTCTTGAGTTAATAGAAATTCAAAGTGCTGGGGTGAGGAATCAATTGCGAGGGTCAGGATTGTATCACCCGCCGAAAAATTAATACCCAGAGGTAAAGGCATATGGAAGACCGCCGGTCCTATCGTCTGAATCTGGGTAATGTCTAAAATCAGGCGCCAGTTGGGTGACTCATAAATTTTATTCCACAGGATACTGTAATAGGGATAGCCCATCTGATAGACCCACTCATCAAAGAACCAGGTATAATCTCCATTCAAAACCTGATTGGTTATTCTCTTTAAATCATCGGTTGAGGCATTCTTATAGGCAAATGAATCACGGTAAGTTGATAAGAGATTCAACCATACACTATCATTACTACAGAGATATCTAATCATATGCAGGACCCAACTGCCCTTACAATAACTGTGCCCCCAGGAAAAGATTTGATTAGGTGGTGGGTCGTAGATTGGATGCGGATTTGATGCCTCGGCTGAGAAATAGGCATTTCTGCGCCCAAGCATGGTATTTATGAATACCTGATGTCCCTCCCGCTTTTCAAGATATAATGCATCACAATATGTGGCAAATCCTTCATTCAGCCAGACATTTGCCCAGCCAAAACAGGTAATCATATCGCCCCACCACTGATGGGAAAGTTCATGCGCCATTCCATAAAAATTACCCTGAATTATCCACTGCCGTAAAATTGTACTCGTTGTCTGGTGTTCCATACCTCCGTAATAAAACGGTGAAACCACATCCATCCCGTATCTTTCAAAGGGATACGCACCAAATAGTGAATCATAGAATTCAAGCATATCCGTGGTCAGGGAGAAGGCATTTGTGGTATAGACAGAGTCTTCGGGCCAGAAATAGTATTTTATCTCTAAGCTTTCATCTGGTGCTGAATGATACCAATCCGAATATGTGGTAAAGATACTTGATGCAAAGTGAATCAAGTAAGGGGAAATTGGATAGTTATGGCGCCAGTGATATGTTGCATAACCCTGCTGGACGGTCTTTCCTAAAAATTCACCCGTGGCGCAGACAGTAAAAGATTCGGGAACAGTAATATAAAATTCCACACCGTAATCTGCCTTATCCCACAATGCATCATAACAGGGCAACCAGTTCTTTTCGGCAAATGGACAGCCTAAGGTGTAAGAAATTGGATGGAGGCTCTGATACCACAGATACCCCATGCTGCCGGTTGCGGTGCCGCTATAACCGACCATTACATTGAATGAATCCCCTTGATTATAGACCTGGGGAAGGTTTATCCAGAGGGTCTCACCAATATGATTGTAAGTTGCCATAATTCCATCTACCCTCACCGAGTCAACACCAAGTCCCAAAAGATATAAATCAATCCGATTTAAATTATTGATATTGCTTCGCATTGCAATAGTTACTGCACCGGAAAGATACCGAGAATTCATCGGCAGGTCAAGGTCAATAAGATAATGAAGGACATTATAGGAATGGGTTGACTCGGCACGCACCGGTTTCGGATAAAAAACCTGCTTATTTTCAAATTCCACTGGAATTTGAAAGAATAACGCTAACTGAAAGTAAATTATAAAATTCATAACTACCTCTATTTACTACACATTACTAAAATCAGCTCCCGGAGTATATCAGCGACAGTTGAACCCGATGCCCATGGCGATGTGGCAAGCGGGTTAAATTCAACAATATCCGCACCGATTATCTTTTTGACCCTGAAAAGTAAGAGGGCTTCAATGAGCTCCCGGAAGGAAATTCCGCCGGGTTCGGGTGTAGCAACTGCTGGGCATTGACTGGGGTCAAGGACATCAACATCAATTGTTAGATAGAACGGCTCCGGTATTTGATCCAGAATTTTCTTTAAGGGTCTATAGACTTCAAATGGATAGAGATTTTTATTCAATTTGAACTCCTCTTCAGTACCCGAGCGTATTCCAAATTGATAAATGTGCTTCAAATCAATTATATCGGCAACTCTACGGATTGCGGTGGCGTGGCAGACTCTTTCACCGTGTAGTTCATCACGCAAATCTGCATGGGCATCAAAATGGATAATCGAAAATTTTTTCACCAGACTTTTTATCCCCTTTATGACCGGGAAGGTGATGGTGTGTTCACCACCGAGGAAGACTGCGGTCTTTTTCTTCTGGTAGATTTTAAAGACCTCTCTTTCTATTTCTTTCTGGTAATCTTCGGTAGTGAATTCATAATCGCCAAGGTCACAGATTCTGTTTGAATCGAGCGAACGATTTTGATATGGTGAGAACCATTCAATATTCTCCGTGCAGATTCTGATATAGCGCGGGCCCAATCTTGAACCAGGGATAAAAGACGATGTCCGGTCATAGGGTATCCCCATAATTACAATCTGGGCATTTTTAAAGGATGCATTTGCATATTCTATTTTTCCCAGGGTCATTTTATCTACGCTGCCTCTGCATAACCAAGTGCGCCAGCCATGGTGATTGCTTCATCCGGGCAGACTTCAAAGCATCGACCGCACCCAATACACCTATTTTTTTGAACAATATGCCGTTTATTTGGTGTGCCTTCTATAGCGCCAAACTGGCAGACCTTAATACACTCTCCGCACCCGGTGCATTTGGATGAGATGATCGCATAAGGCCTCGCCTTGACCCGGTCAATGAATACACCCTGTGGGCACTTATGGACGCAGATACCGCAGGAATTACATCTTTCAATATCAATCTGTATGAGATTATCCGCTATTCTTATTGCCCCATAGGGACAGGACTCAATACATATCCCACAGCCAGTGCATGCCTTATCGCACAGAGTTATGTTTTCTTCTTTGTCATTTAGCAGTAGACTGCAGGCAAAGAAGACAAATTGTGAATTCGGGAGTAATTTCAAAATTCCCTTTGGACATTCTTTTACACAATTACCACAGCCATTACACTTCTTGGGGTCAATCACCGGTATTTTCTCTTTCATCTCTATTGCCCCGCTGGGACAGACCCTTACACAACTTCCATAACCGAGGCAGCCATAAGGACATTCCTTGTCGCCCCCGAAGAGGAGAAAATTGAACCAGCAATCGGTTGGCCCCCAATATTCAAACTTCTCTTTCGCCACACCATGCTTCCCCTGGCAGGCTAATATGCAGAGCGGTTCGCTATCCTGATGGGAAATCTTTACGGAATTCTTCACAGGTCCTTGATCAATTCCAGAAATCGCTTATATGGTATTGCGGTCCAGGATTCAGCGGCAACTGCACCGCCGGAAAGGCTTATCATTGAGACCTTGGCCGCGGTCTCTTCATTAGGTGCCTCATAGATATCTAAAAAATCATAGGGACCGAGCAAGGCATAATGGGCAAGGAATTTTACCTCCGGGCAGTCCCTTTTCACTCGCTCCATCCATTGGCGACCGATTTCCGCCCTTTTTTTGAGGTCCTTGGTCAATTCTGGAGATAGTTTTGTAACCAGGATATATGTTGCCATTTTTGCCTCCATTAAAATAATTATAGTCTAAAATTTGTGAAAGTCAACAATATCACAAATTCGTTATTCGTGCTCCGAGTTCTTTAAACAATTCCATTGTGTGATTATCCGATGTAAAATACAATACCTGATTTCCTTCACTGACAAACTTCTTCAATAGTTCTACTAAACGCTCTCGGCGGATCCAGTCGGCAAAGATAAAGGCATCGTCAAGGATAATAAAGGTGCCTTCGGGATATAATCTCTTCAGGGCAGCCAGTCTGAAACACAACATTAACTGATCTTTGGCACCGCTTGAGAGCTCGCCACTAAAAAATTCTTTGCCGTCTTCATCAATGGCAACAAAATCTCTGTTAACTATCTTTACTGCGTTATACCTCTGGGTGACAAATTTGAAATAATCACTCAGACTTTCATTGCCCTGTAATACATCATCTATAAATATATCAAGTTCATTACTCATTGAATTTAATATCTCTTCAGCCTTTAGCGCTGCATTCTTTTCCAGTTCATAATTCTTCAGGCGCTTTTCCACCTCAGCAAGCTCATGGAATGCAAAACCCGGATTTGCAATATCAAAACTTTTTTTATTCAACTCCTCAAACAGTCTGATTTCATTTGAAATTCCCCTTATTGATTCCTCAATATCCCTGACTTTTTTCTCCACCTCATCAATTCTTGATATATCATATTCTCTTTCCGGTGGCTCTACCCTTCTTTCCTCAATGAGTCCAGCCCATTTTGTTACATCCTTTTCTGCGAGAATATTAAAAATTCGGGCATAAATACCTTCAATCCTCTTCTTCACCTCTTCTTTTTCTATTAACTTTTGTTTCAACTGTTCAATCGTGGCACAACCGGTCTTCTGGCGCAAAGATTCTATCTCCGCATCAATCTCTTCAATGTTTTTCATTTTCTGAGATTTTTCCAGTTGCTCCTTCTTTGCATCAATCAGGGTCTGCAGTTTAATCTTATTGTCTGATAAGTCATCAACTGCTTTTCTCAATTGGTCAATTGTCTCAACCTCCGGGAACTGAATTTGTGCCTTGGCAATCCACTCCTGTTTTTTAAGCTCTATCTTTCTTATTGACATCTTTCTGTAGTAGACTATAAAAAGAGCAACAACACTCGCCAGAAAAAGGGCAAATGGAGCAGAGAGGGTAAATCCGATTTTAAAGGAAAGGATAAGTACAATAAATCCAAGTAAAAAAAACAAAAAGGGGTAAAATAGAGTTGGCTCTGCTTGCGGCTCTTTTAAATTTGTGAGGTATTCGTAAAATCCTTGATTCTGAATGAATCTTTGTTTTGTTTCTATCTCTTTCATCTGGTTTTCTAATTCACTGATTTCAGCCTGTAATTCTTTTTGATTCTGTGTAATGAAGATAAGCCCTTTCTTCTCCGCTTCGAGGTGTTGCCATCTTTTATAAAATTCATCCTCATAACGGTCATACAGCGATAGGCGACTCTTACAGTCAAGGTATTCACCATGGAGTGCCTTCAATTCCTGATAGACTGAATATTTCTTGGCAATTTGCATATTGTTCAACTCTTCTTTCAAGTTTTTATATTCTTCATTCAATCTTACCAGATTTTGATATTTTCGCTCTATTTCATTCTGCTCTTTTATATACCTCTGCAGTTCTTCTCTGTTTTGTATATCTTTCTCAATTATTTGTCTCTTCTCCGGCTTCCAGTCGTCGCGTTTGGGAAAATAACCAATCTTTTCTCTGATCTTCTGTGCCAGTTCAGCAAAGGAAAATTTACCTTCGGTCTGGCTGAGCAGGAGTTTAATGGCATCCCAGAATTGAACCTGCTTATTTTTATCATAAATTGCTGAATCACTCGCAACGACATACATCAGGCGACTGACCTCAGGTGAGGTAAAAATATTACAGGGTTTCTTCGCGAAAATGGTGTGAACCTTACCATCCTTTTCAAGTTCAATTACTAACCCTTCTGGTTTTCCATAGCGGGGGGAAGACATTCGGAAAAGATAATAGCCAAGCGCCTCAACCAGCGCGGTCTTACCCCGTTCGTTCAAGCCAAATATCAGTTCAAACTTTTCACAGGATAAAGAAAATTTTTTTATTGGACCATAATTTTCTAAGTTGAACGACTTTATCTTCACTCTCTTAAATCGTTGAAGACCGGTAAGGCAATCTCAAATATCTTCATTCTCAACTCATCCGGGAGTCCCTGCGTTCTTTCTACAAATCTCTTAACGAGAGTATGCCTTAAAATCTTATCCCAGGCAGTGATCTCATCGGAGACGATATTAAAATCAGAAAAAATACCAGCAAATTTATCCTTGATCTTTAGCAGTCTATGAAGAAATTCCTTCTCGCCGGTGGATATAAATCCTTTTACAATAATAAAGGGCATTACCCTTTTATCTAATCTTTGAATATCCTCCTCTATGGTGGAGAAGATACTTGCCTCAATCTCAGGGAAGACAAAATATTCCATCACCTGCCAGTATGGTGCAATCTCCACTTCCAGCGGCTGGACTTTAATTTTGTCTTTATCTAACTCAATATACACTACAACCCTTTGACTTGCGCATTTTGTGCTCAAGGCAATGGGCGAACCAGGATAAACAATTTTGGTCCGAGCATAGTTTTTTTCTAAATACTGTGTATGGAAATGCCCGAACGCCACATAACGGGCCAAGTTCTCAAGACTTGATGGATAGATGGGAAGATATTCAATCCTTTCTGCAGTTAAGATTTGGCTGAATGAATCGTCCAGCAGTGTACCGTGGACAATGGCAAGGTCAAGGCCCCCGGATAAGTCTTTTATACACTCGGTAAATTTCATATTTTGATACGGGATACCACAGATTTTCAAAGGACCGATATCTAATATTTGATATGGCTTCTCAATCAATTGCCGGACATTCTTACCGTAATCATATTTTAAGTCGTAAGATTTTTCATCGTGGTTGCCGGGAATGATTAAGACCTCAGCATTTATCTTTTCTAAGAGATTTTTCACCTTCGGCCGTAAAACTGTAGCATCAGTATCGGACTCAAAGAGGTCGCCGGCGATGATTAGGTAATCAATATCAAGTTCATTTGCCTTTTCAATAATCCAGTTCAGGACATTAAGTCTTGTAGCGTCGTCCCGGGTTAGATGTAAGTCTGATGTATGTAAAAATCTTGTCATATATTTTGAGGAGAGGTCTATTCCAATTTTACCCCGAAATCTCCTTTTACTACTTCGCCGATAACCAGGGGTTTCAATGACTTGAAGTATCTTAAATTATGGGGAGGAATTATTACAACCATTCCAATACCCATATTGAATACCCGATACATCTCCTCTTCAGGAACCCGACCGAGTTTCTGGATTAATCTGAAGATCGCCGGAACCCGCCAGGATTTTTTCCGGACAACGGCTGAAACGCCTGGAGGTAAAATCCGGGCGATATTATCATAAAATCCACCACCCGTGATGTGGGCAAGGCCGTGAATGTATCTAAATCTTGGTTCCAGTACTCGGCGATAGCAGAGGTGAACCTTCAATAACTCTTCACCGATAGTGCACTTGAGTTCCGGGATATAAGAAGAGAAACTGTATTTCATCAATAACACCTTCCGCGCCAGGGAATAGCCATTGGTATGAAGACCCGATGATTTTAAGCCAAGAAGAATATCGCCCGGAGTAATCACCTCTGGGTTGATATACTCTTTTTTATTCACCACCCCAACAATAAAACCCGCCAGGTCATATACCCCTTTTGGATAAAATCTTGCAAGTTGCGCCGTCTCTCCCCCGACCAGAACAACCCTTTCTTTCTTACAGGCAACAACCAATCCCTTTACAATATCCATTAAAATATTTCTGTTGATCTCGGAGAACGCAATATAATCCATAAAGAATAGCGGCCGGGCACCGGTTGTAAGGATATCATTTATACAGTGATTCACAATATCCATTCCAATCGTCTCGTGCCTGCCCATACCACAGGCAACAAGTATCTTTGTACCTACTCCATCAACACTACTAACCAGGTATTCATCACGATAAGGATAAATCCCTCCGAAGAGACCAAATGCCGAATCACGCTTTTGGAAAGTCTTTACCACCTGACTGCCGATTCCTTTTTTTATCAGGTTCAGTTTATCAATATTTACGCCGGCATCTTTGTAAAGCATAGTTCATTGGTTATTTTTCAAAGATATTTTTTGTTTCTTGCACTGAGGGAAGACGATTGTAGCGGTAGAAGAAGATTTTCTGAAAGTCTTCATAATTTTCCAAATTTTCTTCATCTATCTTCCAGATTGTGAATTTAAACTTGCCCGAAAAGAGATTACCCATATAAAATTCAGCAATTAGAATGCCCACAACTATCAGAATCATTAGCGGAACCTTCAGAAATTTTAGGGAGACTTCTTTTTTAGGTTTGACCTGTTTTAAGACCGGTTTCGCATAACAGAGTTCAATCTGACCGGTGGTCAATAGGTGATAGAGAGCGGAATAGGTATGGAACCTACCCAGACCCGAGATCTCAATCAGGTCATCAACACTCCGATGGCCATCCAGTAATGACAGAACGCGTAATTCATCATCTGGGAGTTTCAATTTCAACTCCGGCCGATCAACCTTTTTATAGACCAGATCACCGGAAGGTATATTCTTGACGATTCTCGGCCATTCATCCATTCTCCTTGCTGCTTCAAAAACCAAACCCGTGGTATCCATTCTTATTTTAATCATACTTTTAGGATAGATGATAGAACCCTGTTCAAATTTGAATTCGCCTTCCTGCCAGGTGAATACCTCATCCACAACTTCCTGGATCTTGAATTTTATAATCCTTTCAATTTCCTCAACGGTTAGATACTTATCTTCAATTATGATATTCATTATCGGTCTTTTAGTCTCCTGATGAATTTCCTGAATCATATCAAAGAGATTCTTCTTTATGATGCCGGATTTAACCAGATAGTTTTCTAAGCGCTCGGTCTTTTCACCCCGTTCATAAAAGGCACCGGTAACAAGACCATCAATAAAGCCAATGTCAACAATTTCGTTTTTCTTCTTTATCTTCAAAACCCCGGTCAGTTTCTCCTGCGCAATGAGTTGCAGGATGCTTGCCAGATTGATACTTTTTAAATCTCCCTCAATCGGCATAATCACCCCTTAAGAGTAGAAAAGAGAAGAGGTAGCAGAAGAAGAGAATTGTAGCGCTGATGCTCAAAAGAATTGGTGTCAGGGGCAAGGCGAGCCAGCCCGCGGGTTTTATAAAATAACTTTTAAATAGGAAGGGCAGATAGGCGGTAACGGTGAAAAAGGCGATAAAAAGCCCCAATAGATTTTTGCCTTTATAGATCAGTCCGGCACCGGGTAGAATGAAGTTAAATATTATTGTCAAAAGTTTGCGCAATAAGATTCGGGTTCGGCTTAATGAATCTCTCAATTCTTCTTCAATATCCTTGCTTTTTGTTGACTTCAACCTGCCAAAGCATTCTTTACAGAACCATTCTTCACCCAGTCCTTCTAAGCAAGTTGGACAAACTGGTTTACCACAGATGGGACAGTAATAGGGACGGGCAAACTTCCAAGGTAGGAAAGACAAAAGAAAAATTGCTGAAAATAAAAGCAGATAGGGCAGTTTAATCGGTCCATTAAGATTAAATTTTTTATCCAGAAGGAGATTATAAAATTCTTTATTAGAAGGTTTAATATCTATCGGTTCTTTACCGGTACTGGTAAACCCTCGTTTCCTTGCCTCTTCCATATATTCTCCGGCCAGAAAATACTCAAGTTTTTTAAGTTTGGCAAGCCCCAGGTTAAAATATGGTTCTCCCCTTGTTCCGCACAATGCCTGTTGATAAAGTTCTTCTGCCTTCTCAAGTTCATCGTATAAAAAGTATAAATTGGCAAGATTGTTTATTATTGCTTCACTACGGATTTTTTGGTTGTAGTAAATGTCTTCGTATAAAGAAAGTGCCTGGTCAAAATTACGCTGTTTCTTCAAGGCATAGGCAATGATTTCCGCTTCTTCTTTTGTTTTAGGATTGGTTATCCTGACTTCGCTATCATAGGAAGCCATCCGGTATAACTGATATACTCTATCTTCGCCCTTTAGGAATTTAAAGAAACTATTGGTGGGAATAAAGATGGAAAATAAAATTATTAGTAAAAGGAGTACCCTATACCAATTTTTTTCAGCTTTATTAAAGAAAAGATTCAAGATAATACCATATATAATAAAGGCTAAAAAGATGTTTCGGAAAATAAGAACCGGTGCCAGAAGGCATGCCATTATGATTATTCCCTTCAAACTATTATGGGGTAATGGGTCAAGGCGATGGCTTATAACCGGTAGATAGTGAATGAATTTAACAATTAAGAATACAAATCCCAAAACAAACAAGCCGAGCACAAGGATAATGGTGAAATTTCCGATAAAAAATATCTGATTGCGGAAATCGGAAAAAACTGGTAAGGCGAAGGCATCTTTAAAATGGTTCAAATCGCGCTGCAAAAATCCCACCGAAATAAGAGAAAGGAAGTTCTCTACTGAGACTGAATCAAAATGAATTGCCAATCTGAGTTTTGCCGATTTTTCTCTCGTATCTTTCGTCTCTTTTGCCTCCCATCTCAACACCCCGGAGAGATGGAAATTTCTGGGGATTGAGATATTCTTCAATAGAGAATCAGCCTTTGAATCATCGCTCTTGCTGCGCCAGAACCAAAGGATAATCGGATTTCCACTGAATTCATCAATTTTAATATTACCCCGCGCAAGATTCACAAAGATTGATTCACTCTTTGGAGAATTTATGAATTCCCGGTATTCCGTCGTGAAATTAATATAAAGGAATAGTACAAGCAGCATAAGTCTATTATATAATAATCCGTTGAGTTGTCAATTAGAGTCTTTTTTGGTCTCAATAAAATCAACAAACATCTGGGTTGTCTTCCCCCTTACCGTAGGGGGGGCAAGTTGTTTCCCCTGAAGGTGTTTTTCAAGGGTGGTGTCTTTTTCGGGTATGATGGAGACCCCAGTAGCAACCTTGAGTACCCGACCAGTGGAATCAACGATTGCCCGTACTATTTTCTCTTTACTCAATTCCGATCTTAGTGTCAACCCTTCGGTTTTATCCGGTGATCCAACAACCATAGTTGGCGCCTCGGGCGGTTTAGATTTCTCACTTTTTTTAATTTTTTCTTCAGACCGGGCATAGGCAAACCTTTCGGCAACAGGGGTGGGAATTTCCAGTTCTATCGCGGCCTTTCCTGATGATTCAGTCTTTATCTCGGTAAATACTAACCGGTGTTCCATACCTACTTTATCCGGTGGTTTTGGATAATTTAAAAGTATCACAATTAAGACCACCGCTATACCCGGGACCATTACAGGCAACCAGAATGGTATATTGAGCCGTTTTGGACTTTCAATCCGTGCCATTATCTTTTTATTCAAATTATAGACAAAGTCCGTTGATGGTTCTTCAATCACCTGCCCCTTTAAGATTTCATCAACACCTCTTAATCTCTCAATTTCTTTTTTGCATTCGGTGCATACCTGCAGGTGTGCTTCTAACATCCTTCGGTCTTTTCCTTCAAGTTCATTATCTAAATAGGCACTCAAGAGTTCTATTGAAAGGCCGCAAATCAACTTATTTGGTTCCTCTTTTTTCATATCAACTTCCTATTCCCATTTCTTCAAATGTCTCTTTAAGACACTGCCTTGCCCGTGCCAGCCTTGACATAACCGTCCCCTTCGGGATATTCAAGATCTTGCCAATTTCTTCATACGATAGTTCCTCTTCTATCCGCAGGACAAGAACTGCCCGATAAATTTCAGGCAGTCTTGACATTGCTTCTTGAATCTTTTCTTTCAATAATTTGCTCCTTGTCATTTCTACGGGGTCATCCTTATTGCTTGAAATCTGATTCTGAACCCTATCCAGCGATTCCAAATGTCCCCTTTTTTCTTTTTTTATAAAATTTATAGTCAAGTTCACTGCAATCTTTGAGAGCCATGGTGAAAAGGAAGAGCCACTCTTGAAACTCTTTATTGAATTATAGGCCTTAATAAATACCTCCTGTACCAAGTCTTCAGTATCATCACGGTTTCCCAACATCCGGTAGACCAGTCTATAAACGAGCATCTTATAACGCTCAATAAGCGGTGAAAATGCCTCACAGTCTCCTTTCTTCACCCTTTCAATCAATGCCTCATCGCTCTCATTATTATAATACACAGGATACCCTCATTTTATTCCCGGATTTATCCCGGCTTGTTCCATTAATCTTGCCTTCTTTTGTAGCCGGTTGGTATCTCAAATACCCTATCGCTTATAGGGATATTATCTATCTTCGTCACCGCACTTTTGGTTTTAAAGGAAAAGGGCTCTTCCTCCTGCGTCATGATAAAATTCAGTTCGGTTTCGAGTGGGAATCCTTCTATCTCGGAAATTTTCTTCCTGAATCTACTGAATGATTTCTGGTCAATCCCCATCAATTCGCCAAGTTTCATATCCTGGGCCAAGGTGGTCAATCGCTTGCTGAAAGTTGTAATTTCTTCATAACCGGGAATTCCCTGGCTTACCCACATCGTCTGCACAATGGTGATTGTATCTTCTTTTGATTTTACCTTCATGTTTACAATATACTTTTCACACTCCAATTTCAGGATGGTCTTTTTCTCTCCACACTTCTGGATATTTACCTCGGGTATGATTCCAGCGGTATCTATGGGTTCAATCTTTTCCTCCGACTCCAGAGATATCTCGGAATACTCCTTTTTATCTTCATCCAGCAGCCAGATTAAATTCTTGTCCATCCGGACGATTGAAATGCTGCTTACCTCTCCCAGTACCGGATTCTTCGTTATTACCTCGGTGCGCATGCGTTCTCCTTTTATAAAGTTACGGGTGACTGTCTCACTACCCATTCCCATCATGCCTTCTGTTGTAGTTATCATCTCGTACATAACATCTCCGTTGAGAAAGCAGGCAAAGAGGATTAATGACAAGAATATCTTGCTTTTCATATCATCTCCTTTGTTAAATTATATTTTAAAATTTTTAAAAATCAAGCCTTCAATCAGTTAAAATCAAGATATTCCTAATTAGAAATTTATTGACTTATCTTCAGTAATTGATATAATCTAATATGAGGATATTGGTCACCGGTGGTGCAGGTTTTATCGCCTCCCATATTGTTGATGCCTATATTCAAACCGGGCATCAAGTTGTAGTTATTGATGACTTATCAACAGGTGATATTGGTAATCTCAATCCCGGGGCGATTTTCTTTAAAAAAGATATCTGCTTGCCAGATATTGAAGATATATTTAGCAAATATAATTTTGATGTAGTAAATCACCATGCAGCCCAAATAAATGTAAGAACTTCACTCCGGGATCCATTATTTGACGCTCGCGTTAACATCATTGGCTCGCTGAATATTCTGCATCTCTGTGCAAAATATAAAGTCAAAAGATTCATCTTTGCCTCAAGTGGCGGTGCAGTTTATGGTGAACCCGAAAATTTCCCCATTACTGAAGAATTTCCCCTGGTACCCCTTTCACCCTATGGTGTGGGTAAAATTGCTGTGGAACATTATATAAAAGTCTTTGCCCGCCTTTATAATTTTGACTATGTGATTCTCCGCTACAGCAATGTCTATGGGCCAAGGCAGATTCCTAAGGGGGAGGCCGGGGTGATTTCAATCTTTATCAACCAGATTCTTAGTAACCAAAAGTGCTACATCAATGGCGACGGTAGTCAACTGCGGGATTATGTCTTTGTTGATGATGTGGTCAGGGCAAATATTTTGGCGCTTGAAGGAGTTTCCGACACCTTCAATATCGGAACTGGCATTGGCACAAGTGTCAACGAATTACTGGATTTACTTAAAAGTGTCGCAAAGAGAGAGATTCCCTTTGAACACCGTCCCCCCATTCCCGGCGAGGTCTTCAAGAATGTTCTGGACTGTAAAAAGGCTGGGAGAGTCTTGAACTGGAAACCGCAAATTCTTCTGCCTGAGGGATTAAAGAAAACATATCAGTTTTTCTTAAATGCTACAAAAAAGAACCTATCTTGACCCTGAGGTCCTTGCCCGTATTTCAAGGTTTGCATTGAAGGCAAGGCTGGTTGTTGAAGGATTTTTGACCGGGCTTCACCACAGTCCTTTCAAGGGATTCTCACAGGAGTTTGCTGATTACCGTCCATACATCCCTGGTGATGAGACAAAAAGGATTGACTGGAAGGTCTATGCCCGGCGTGACCGATTTTATGTGAAGGAATATCAAGAAGAGACAAACCTCCGTGGTTATATTCTATTAGACAAAAGCGGCTCCATGGGTTATGGAGATAAGATTACAAAACTTGATTACGGAAAGTTTTTGGGGGCATGCCTTGCCTATCTCCTCTTTAAGCAGAAGGATGGGGTTGGTATCATCACCTTTGATACAAAGATAAATGAATTTATTCCTCCTTCTTCCAGGAAGATGAACTTCACCCGCATCATTGAAGCAATTGAAAATACAAAACCCGGTAGTGAAACATCCTTATCTGATGTATTGTTTGAACTGGCACAAAGGATAAAAAGAAGAGGGCTGGTCATTATAATCTCTGACCTTTTTGATAACCCAGAACTGGTCTTAAGGTCATTGCGCTCCTTCCGCTATCGCAAGCATGAAATAATCGTTTTTCAGGTGCTTGACCGCAAAGAATATAGATTCCCTTTTTATGAAACTGCGATTTTTCAGGATCTGGAAACCAATGAAGAAATCGTTATTCAACCCGATTCAATTCGTGAATCGTATAAAAAGAAGTTCGATAATTTTTTAGATAACTATAAGAAGAAGATGCTGGAGGCACACATTGACTACCAGTTGCTGTATATAGATACACCTTATGACCAGGCACTTTATACCTTTCTCCAGAAGCGGGCTAAACTTTTATGACCTTTTTGAATCCCTACTCGCTTTTTGGACTTCTTCTCGTTTCGGTGCCCATAATCATCCATCTGTGGTTTCGCAAACGCCTGAAGAAGATTCTTTTCTCTTCACTATTATTTTTAAAGAACGCTGAGGAGAGAAGACTCAAATGGCTGAAACTAAGAGAAATCCTGATATTAATCTGCAGATGTGGTTTCGTTGCCACCCTCTTTTTGGCCCTTGCCCGTCCCCAGTTAAAGTCAACTTTTTTAAAAAACCGGCTCGCCTCGGTCTATCTGATTATTGATAATTCCTGGAGTATGGCGTACGGCAATAATTTCAGTCGTATGATCGAAATTGCCCAAAATATTATTATGCGCTATTCGGCAAACTCTGAATTCTTTGTTGTTCCACTCTGCCCTCAGGAAGAATTGGACGAACCATTCTGGACCAACCGAAATGGTGCCTTGCAAATTTTAAAAAAAATAAGACTCACCTATTATTCCGGTCAACTCAAAGATGTCCTTATGAAATACCCAATCAAGGACCACCGGTTTCCGGCTGAATATCTTTATCTCGGTGATGGGCAGGAGTTGGTATTTAAGAATCTCAATCCCGGGGATTTAAGAAATTTTTTCTGGATTAAATTCCCCTCTGGTAGCAATATCTGTATCACCCAGGTTTCATTACCGGATCCGATAACCATACCCGTTGATAAATATCAATTACTTGTTAACATAGAAAATTTTTCGCATCATAATTGGCGCGGCACAGTTGAAATCACCGCAAACGACTTTGATATAAAACAGGAATGCAAAATACCAGCAAATGAAGATTTGAATTTATTATTTACCCTTCCCATAAAGATTCAAAGGGGTATAGTTATAATCTCCGAAGACAGTTTGACACCCGATAATCGCTTTTTCTTTTCAAAGTCAATACCCCATAAGATAAATCTCCTACTGGTAGGTGTAGATAGCTATCTCACTTATGCCCTCAGACCTGCCGACCGGATAAACAGCGCCTTCAATATTGATGGAGTAAATAATTTAGGCGGAATTGACCTCAGGAAGTATGATGTAGTAATCTTAAATGGAATAAAAGAGATTTCGGAGGGTGAGGCGGTAAGACTGGAAACTTTTCTTGGTCAGAGGAATACCGGAATTATAATCTTTCTCGGCGATGAACTGGGTGAAAATTTAAAGAGGTTCATCACCCGCAACTTGCCCATAGATATACTGGAAAGGGTCAAACTAAGGGGTTATGCAACCATTGATTTTTTGGATTTTGATTATCAGCCCTTCAGTATATTTAAGGAAACATCCGGATTCAGGAATATAAAATTTTTTGAATTTTTTAGAACCATAGCCAATAACGGCATCAGGGCTAAACTGTCGGGCAATAATCCACTGGTGATATGCAATAAAAACTTTTCGGTCGTGACAACAAAGTTCAGTGAAAAGAATACTGACATTATGTTCCATCCGTTCTACATTCCATTTTTACATCGCATGATTTATGGGGCAATAAATAGAAACCCCGATAATGAATACCGAATCGGAGATAAGATTGATACAACAAAAATCTTAAAGGGACCGGATGGTGAATATATTAGAAATGGCGGATTTGTAATCCCAGGATTCTATATCCTTTCCGGAGAGACAATCGGCGTGAATGTAATTCCTGAGGAAGGAAACCTAAAATCCCTGGGCGAGGCTGGGGCAAAGAGTCTGGACATAAGACTAATAGATTTAGAAAAAATATCAGACCGCAGTGACTTCAGCCCTTTTTTCCTCTTTTGCGCACTGGTGCTGATTCTTTTGGAAATGATTTTACTGGTTGTATGAAGTATGGATCAGGAGAAAAGGACGACCAAAGGTATTCTGTAAATCGGAGGTTGACAGATTAAATATTCAGACTATAATTTTAAATCCTAAATTAGGAGGCAGAATGAAGAGATTAATTTTATGCCTTGCCTTCACTTTGAAAATTGGCCTTTGCACCACCATTACCATCTACAGCGATTGGGGATGGGGTTATTACTTCTGGCTATTTGGCTGGGTCGGTCCAAATCAATCCGAAGGTGTTACTGCCGCCGGCTACAGCGGGAGTATTGAATATCGGGGTTATACCCAGTTTTCAATGCCTGGCTATCCTGGACCCGGTACTACAATAAACGGAATCACCCTCAGACTCTGCAATAACACCGGTGGCACTGGACTTTCAATCAATATAAATCGGGTTACCTCTGATGTGCCGGGTGGGAATGAATGTGGGGTACCGCCGTTCTATCTATCAAATCAGCCGGTAAATAGTGGGGTTGAAGAATATACCTATTTTGACCTGACTTCGACACAGGCAAAGGATGACTTCCTGAATGCCTGGCAGAGTGGTGCAGATTGGTTTGGCTTTGGCTACAGTGGAACCGGTCCGATGCATTTTTTTTATGCCTGCTGGTTTGACCCTTATCTTGATGCAGCATTGATTATCAATTATACAATCGGGGTTGATGAGAATGAAGATACCTCAGCCGCAAAGGGAATCGTCCTTTATCCGAATCCTTTTAACAACTATTTGGTAATTCGCCTTACCAATTACAAGAATGACTCCGGTAAGGAGCCAGTAATTATTAAGGTCTATGATATCCGGGGTAGGGAAGTAGCATCCTTTAAAAAAGAGCCGAAGAAGGAGTTAATTATAGATACAGGAAACCTTCCCAAAGGGGTCTATTTTGTCCAGGTGAAGGCAGATAATTATAATGAAATAAAAAAAATCATTAAGATTGAATGAGAGAATTATTGACGGCCGGTGATTGACTTTAAATTGATTAAGGATAAAATATAGGTTGTGTAAAATCAATCCGCTCCAGTGAAAGACTTGAGTATGAATAAATATAAAACTGATAGACAAGGGGGAAATATGGTGAGTAAGTTATATTTGAATTTGCTGTCACTCGTAATTGGTGTAGCACTTGCATTTTCAATAGTCGGAGCAGGGATGGTATCTGGAGAAGAGTCAACAAATCTATATTACCGAATAGAAAAATTGGAACAGGAGAACAAAGAACTCAAAGAGAAGATAAATAAAATTGAGAATCTTTTGGCAGAAAAAAGGACATCTGCTATAGCAAGTGGTCTTAATGATTCAAGGGCATGGCTTGAGCCCAAGATGGGCTGGGTTAATGATTACACCAATAACCGAATATATGCAATGGATAACAACGGTAACGGTTATACAATGAATGTAGGAATTGGGACAAATACTCCCCAATCAAGATTCCATATTGTAGGTGATTTCTACAATCAGGGCTTTGCGGGTACGAAGATTAACTATAATCCAGGGGTTCCCGGATGGGTTAACATAAACACCCAGACTATAACCACCCATGGAACCGGGGAAGATAATTCGGTGGTGCTTGTCTTTGCCCATGTCCAACAGTCCTGCCAGGGAGGTCTTGTTGATATGTTCATAAGGGTAGTCCGCGATGGCTCAACAGTTGTTGGTATTGCCGATGGCGGTGGGTTTTATGATATGTATTACGGGATGTATTATGGTTTTATGGGCGCAACACTGGTCTCCTATGATGAGCCGCCAGCAGGAACCCATACCTATACCTTACAGATAGAGAATGCCTTCAGTGGTGCCCTGGGATATAACTTCTTTGTCATTGAATTGAAGCGTTAAAAAAACTTATGGTAAAGCAAAAAGGGACAGCAGGTTAAACAGGGCTCAACATGGCAAGATATGATAAACGGTTTAGGTTTTGGTTTGGAAACGAGATTAGTCTATTGAGTGTCGTTTGTTGGTTACTAAGTCCAATAACTAAACCCTATTGTATTTCTAAACCGAAACCGATAACCATTTTCTTTTTTACTGATGTTAGTGATGGCCATTTGTGCCTACTTGCCATTTATGCCGTCCCTCACTTCTTGAGATTTTTTGAGCCATCTTACCCTTTTATTTGATATATTCGAGGAGGTCCTATGAAGGGATTCTTTTTGTTGATAGTTATTACCGCAGCAGCATTTGCGGTAAATGTCACGATCCACTGGAATGAATGGCCCTATGGACCAGAGTGTATCGGCAACTACTTTAAATGGTGGTATAATGGTGAGAATGCCGTCTCCTGTCCTGCATTCAATCCAGGGGATACCATCTGGGACTTCAAGAATGGTCCCACTAATGCCACCGCTGAGAGTTACATAAGGCCTAAGTCTGAGGCTGCGGGAAGTCCGCCAGCCCAGTGTTCCTATGCGGAAAAACAGGTTCTCTCCGGTTCTACATCCTGGGGTTATGAGCATAAGGATACAACCGGAGCAAATCAATGGATGTGGTTATATGGATTTTATGCTTCAGGAACTCAGGTTAACTATGACCCACCATACTACAAGGTCTATCAGTTTCCAATGCAACTGGGCACAACCTGGAGTTCACAGTGGGGCTGGGATTATATGGGTTTTGATTATATCTATGAATACCGGAATACAACCGTGGTTGCCCAGGGCTGGGTAAGGGTTCCCCTTGATACAACCCAGTATTTTCCCTGTCTGGTTATGGAGACATATATGCATACCTGGGATGACTGGGGCTATATTGATGAAGAATATCTTGTCCACGAATGGGTTTCGCCAATCTATGGCTCTTTAGTAACCCTTCAGAGCACCGAGGGGAATACCAATCCCGGATTCACCACTGCCCAGTATTTCTTCAGGATGAAGGAATACTATTCGGTAAATGACATAATTCCACCAACATTCACCAATACTACAATCATTCCATCGGGTTATAACTTCGGACCGTATCATATCTCCTCAATAATCACGGACCCGGCAGGAATATCTACTGACTCCATATATTACAAGATTGGAAATGGCTCCTGGCAGAATCTTGGGCACGACTCAGTTGTTGGCGATACCTATCATTTTCATATCCCCCAAATTTCCAGCCCTGATACGGTTAGATATTACCTGATTGCCAAAGACAACTCTAACAATCACAATCGGGGAACCGACCCGCAGAATGCCCCTGCTGTTCACTACAAATTCTATGCCAATGATCCGGCAAATGACCATACTCCACCGGTTATCGTCAATACCACGGTCTGGACTGATACAACATTTCTCGGACCATATCCAGTTTCAGCAGGTATCACCGATTCCTGCGGTATAGATTCCGCCGTGTTGTATTATCGCTTCAATGCCAATCCCTATCAGATTATGATGCCAGATAGTATCCGCAATTCTGTATATTATTTCCATATTCCCGAGGCAACACCCAATACCTTCATCAGATATTATATAAGGGCGGTTGACTCGTCACCCAATCATAATGCCGCGCAGGACCCACCGAGTGGTTATTATGCCTTCAATGTTGAGGATGGCGAGCCCCCGCAATTCTCCAATACCACGGTCTGGCCTGATACAAACTTCGGTGGGCCATTTCCGGTTAATTCAACAATTACCGACTATTCCGGAATCTCCCAGGCTCTCATCTTCTTTAAACTCGGCACGGCACCGTGGGATTCCCTCCCATTTGATTCAGTCTCCGGTAATGTCTATTACTTCCATATTCCCCAGGTTTATAGTTCAATGGCAATCAGGTATTATCTCAAGGCCTACGATGCCTCACCACGGCACAATGTGGCAACTGACCCCCCGAATGCGCCGACCGTTACCTATATCTTCTATGTAGATTTAGGGATTGAGGAGAAGGCCGATATCAATCTTCCACTTGAGAAGGTCTTCTGCAAGACAATCAATCCCAAATCAATCGGCTTTTACACCATCGGGAGATACAGCCTTGAAGTTTATAATGCACTCGGGCAAATTGTTGATGTTATCTCTCAGGCGACAGGAACTGGCGAGAACTGGTTAAACTATAATTCCACAGATCTTCCAAGTGGAACCTACTTTCTTGCCCTAAAGGCTGATGGCAGGGTAAATATCCGGCAATTTATAGTCATAAAGTGAGGATTCAATGCCCCTCTTTTTTCTTTTTATGCTGATTCCCCTGACCGAGTACGACAATAATTCTATAGAAAATTTTACGCCACCTTATTATGAGATTCTGTTAAGATTTAAAAGCCCGACTCGCGAAGATAGAAGAAAAGAGATTATAGAAAGTATCAAGGGGGCTGAGGTAAAGATAAAACCTTATGCCCCCTTTGTCTCAATCCGGTTGAAGAAAAAGGACGAAGCAGTCTATAATTATCTTCAATCAATACCGGAGATCGAATATCTAAAATGGGGAAAATGGTTCAAAATTGACTTCACGCCGACATTACCCATTTCCCTTCGTTTTATTCCCAATGACCCATACTACATTTGGTACCAATGGCATCTGACAAGAATCGGGATGGAAGGTTCCTGGGATGTAGAAACGGGAGATTCCACTGTAATCATTGGCATAATAGATACCGGCGTTGCTTATGAAGACCGGCAAATTCCGGATTATGAACTGAATGGAGTTGACCCGGGTTGTTCAACCTATGTGAAGGCGACCGATTTGGTAAACACGCGCTTCATCCCCGGGTGGGATTTTGTCCATGAGGACTCCTTTGCCAATGATGACCACGGCCATGGCACCCATATATGTGGCACAATTGCCCAGACAACAAATAATAACTTTGGCTGTGCCGGAATTGCCTTTGACTGCACGATAATGCCGATAAAGGCATTCAACTTCTTGGGCTTTGGAAGCGAAGGTGATTGTGCTTTTGCCATCTATTATGCTACAACTCATGGGGCAAAGATTATTAATATGAGTTTTGCCCAACCTGAAGAACCGAGTCAGATATTTCATGATGCTATACTTTATGCCGCACAGAATAATGTGCTTATGGTTGCCGGCTCGGGCAATTCAGGTGCCTCCTATGTCTATTATCCCGCGGCATATCCGGAGGTGATTGCGGTTGGTGCCAGCACCTCCTCAACACCTGATTCACTGGCATATTACTCCAATTATGGGGCAAATCTGGAACTTGTAGCACCCGGCGGTGATTTGGTAAATAGAATACCGGACCCGGGTAATATCTGGGATGGCATTGCCCAGCAGACCATTCTTTTTGGACAGTTTACCCAATCGGGCAAGGCAAAACCCGATAGTTTAATCTTTGCGGTAATGCTCGGTACCTCCTGTGCTACCCCCCATACAACTGGTGTCTGTGGATTGATGCTCTCTTATGGTATTCGTCCCAACCGTGTCCGCGAAATTCTTGATTCAACCTGCCTTGACCTTGGTCCGGCGGGTTGGGATTCTACTTATGGCTTTGGCCGTCTTGATGCCTATGCTTCGCTTGGTGGATTGGATAGCATACCTCCATTACTTACCAACACCACCATCATCAATGATACTACATTTATTGGACCATATTACATCTATTCAAATATCAAAGACCTCTTTGGAATATCCAGTGCCTATCTCTTCTACAAAATCGGTAATAACCCTTATGACTCTACTCCGGGTGAAGATTTGGGTGGAGACTGGTATCGCTTTGTTATTCCCCAGGTGGCACCCCCCACTATTGTCCGCTATTACATAAAGGCAATTGATGCCTCAGTCAATCATAATTTTTCATTTGATCCCTCCACTGCACCGGCAATTCCCTATGCCTTTGTTGTCTCTCTTGATATTTATGAAGAGATAAAAGAGAGAACGCGTATTTTGCAGCTTCCAAGTGTTGTAAAGGCAAATTTTAGGATACCCATCAATCCCGCATTTAAGATTGAGGTCTTTGATGTGGCAGGGAGAAGATATTCTCTGCCCAATCAGACAGGAGATTTGCTCCTGACTGCGCCGGGTTTATACTTTATTCTTTTTAAAAAGGAAAAAGGTTTAGCGATAAAAAAGATTGTTTGTATAAAATAGGTCTTTATGAGTCAATTGGTGGACTGTCCTGTAATAAATCTCTTCACATTCGGTGTAATTCGTAAAAGGAGTGAAGAGTAATTATTTTGTAATGCTTTTCCTAAATATAAAGAGTTAGAAAAAAGACTATTAAAATGACAAATCTTAAGAGTTTTATTGAAGATATTGAATCCCACTCCCTAAAAAGGGCATTTCTTACCCTTTTTGCATGGATTATTTTGCGGATATTTTTTGAATCGGTATTTGAAAGTTCCCACTATCTTGGTTATATTCCATTCTCCTACAAGGCATTGGTCATCTATTTCCTGCACTATCCCTCTTTTTATCTCAGTCTATTTTTGGCTATTGTGATAGTTACTTCCCTTATTACCGGAGCGGAAATTAAAAAGACCACCAGTGTCTTTGCGTTCGGTTTTGGCATTGTGGTATTTGTCCCATTCATTGACTGGGTTATCGGCGGTGGATTTCGGATTACCTACCCCCTGCGGATGGGACCTTATCTTTTTAGTAGTCTCAACCCATTTGTATCAATAATGGAATACGGCGGTTCACCGGGCCAGCGGATTGTCTTCTTTCTTGTCTGCCTTCTTGTTGCCCTTTACGGCTATTTAAAAACAAAAAAGATAATTTTGGGGGTGACTCTCTTTATTATACTCTATCTTTTGATTATCCTTCTGGGTGGAATGCCAACCTTGCTTGCCGGTGATAGACCTGAAGATGTCTATATCACCGGCGGCATACTATACTCTGATACCCAGAAATATACATCAATATTTATCTTACTTTTAATCTCCTTCGTAGTTCTTTATTTTTATCTTATTGATAAAAGAAGTTTTAGATTACTTATCCTATCAATTCGTCTTGAACGTTCCACCTTTTATGGAGCAGTGGGTCTGGCAGGCTTTTTTTTAGCGTTGCAACAGTCCTCATACGCCCCAAGGGTCTCTTTCATATTTGACTGGATGGGTTTGGTAATTCTTTATCTGGCAATTTTTTTCGGGTTTACCGGGACATCTGTAGTAAATGACTTCTTTGATAAAAATGGCGACTCAATTACCCGTTTGCGCAATCCCTTAACAAGGGACATTGAGCCTCAATACTATCTTTTCTGGGGGATTGTTTTAAAAATCTTTACCCTAACGCTATCTCTTCTTTTGGGTTATGTTCCGTTTTTGATTATGATAACCCTATTAATTCTTGGTCTATTATATTCAATGCCACCGGTCAGACTGAAGCGTATCCCGCTGGTTTCAAGTTTTACGCTTGCAGTCAGTGTGGTTTTAGTACTGGCAATGGGTTATTCAATTATTGCGGGGGGAGAGGTGTTTAATCGGATTCCAGGTTCAATCTTGAAGGCAACCCTTTTGGCTGGAACATTTGGTTTCACTGCCAAGGATATCAATGATATTGAGGGAGACAGAAGGATGGGCATTCGGACATTGCCGGTAATATTTTCCACCAGCGACGGGAGATTACTCCGTCTGCCAATGGGGATAATAATCAGCTCCTCCTTTCTATTCTTTCCGGTTTTTATTAAAGGAGTGCTCCCAGGTTCAGCGGTTTTTGCAGTGAGTACGTTATTATATACAATCCTCGTAAAGAGGCTGAATGAATGGTTCTATTTCTTACTTTTATATCTATATGGTGGATATTTGTTTATTATCCTGAGTAGTTTACCCCAATTAATCTGAAATTTTAATCTATTAAGACAATCTTTCTCTGGACTATATCTTTCCCAGCCCGGCTGAAATTCAAGAAGTATAACCCTGAATTTAAGTCTCTTTTATCAATTTCAAGATTATGCCGTCCCGCTGGATATTCACATGCTTCTTTCCAGACAAGTCTTCCACTCACATCGTATAATCTTAATTCAATATCTGCCTTCTCTTTTAAGGTGAATTCAAGATTTATTCTGCCCACAGCTGGATTTTGGGCAATTATAAAATCAGAATTATTGAATTGGGTTTGAACTTCTTTAATTCCCACAATCGCTGCCCGATAACAGAGGTATATATTCATTGGCCTTGTCTCATTGCACTGGGCAATGATAACATTTGTATCATTTGCCCCTTGCCAGAATGATGAGCCAACCTCGGAGGAGAAGGCAAAGAATTTCGGTTTTTCAATTGTATCACCATACATCCAGTCAAAGGTCCCGCCATTGGCGACATAGCCAACGGTCTGATAAGGATTCCCATATGCATAATTGTTGGGCACACCGATGATTGTCGTCATCGTCTCGGCCATTGCAATGTAAATTGAACGGTCGGGTTCCGGGGGCAGGGCATTTATATATCCCCAGGGATAAATCAGATAATCGCCGTAGGAATGGTAGTCAAGGTTATACATAAAACTATCGGCGTTGCAGAGTGCCCTTATTGCCTGGGTCTCAGGTTCGGAGAATGCAGATGGTCCACGGTAGTCTTCATCCGGTGGATTGGGGCTTGAGCCGATGTTGTCATACCCCCACATATATCCATAGTTACGATTCAGGTCAACACCATCATAGTCGGTGTCCATCTGGCCGTTGTTGTTGTTATCCCGGCAGTTCTTTCTCCAGCCATTTCCCCAGGGGTCATTATAAGTCTCATTAAAGACATAGCCATCCGGATTTACAACCGGTACAACCCACACCTCATCATTATTTACAATGGTCGTGGCAGTATCATTAGTCCCATAATTCTGTGTTAGGTATTTTATGAAGTCCATACAGATTGAGCAACCGATCGGTTCGCGAGCATGATGAACCGCCGAGATCAGGACCCTCGGTTCAGGTTCCTTCTGACTGGGATTGTCAGAGATCTTCATCGCCCAGATGTTCCTCCCCTGCCAGGATTGACCAATGCTTACCAGATGGGTTATGTTGGGATAAGAACCGGCAATCTGATTTAACTCCTGAACCATTTCATTATAAGTGTAGTATTTACCAAAGGTCATACGCAGATGCCCATAGTTTGTTTCCAAGTAGTTTACTATATCGGGATGCAGAATTTCAATCTGATATCCTGCATCAGACAGTTCTGTCACTATTTCTTCATCAAGAAAATACTCAAAATAACCTGCCCGAGCATTTCCGGTGAGGATGTCATAATTTTTTCTTAAAAGTTCCTGCCTTGCTGATTCACTGTAGTAATACACCCTCACCCACATCGTGGTTGAGAATAGGACAATGGGTAGACAAACAACAAAAATAGATATCCTCTTCATAGATACCTCCGTGCTTATGATAAATTATATTTAATAGATAGCACCTGTCAATACCTAAAATTTATTAATCACCAGTGAATCAAATACCATGCCGTCGGGTTTTATTGCCTTTAACTCTAATCTATTTCTCTTAATCTCTACCAGACAGAAGTGGTGGGTCTTTTCTGAATAAGCAGTCCATTCGCTTTTCCTCACATCGTAGAGTGGTGCACCGCCGCCTCCACAAATAATATAGATAACTCCGTCAATCGGTCTGGTTCTTTCATAGGAATGGTCATGACCACAAAACACGATATCTACACCATATCGGGAAAAGATTGAACACCAGGCATTACGCACATCCATCTGGCTACCGTGGCTGCCCGAAGAATATGGCGGCCGGTGGAGAGTAACAAAAATCCAGTCTATTAATGGATTTTGCCTTGTCTCAATCAAATCATTTATCAACCAGTTTCTCTGGGGACCTGTCAATTGCATTTCAGTATTGAGACATATAATATGACAATTCCCATAATTCACCGAATAGTAATACTCTGCGCCGGGTAATGCAAGGAGTGTATCATATTGCCAGTACGGTCTTTCATGGTTGCCAATTGTAGGGATGAATAATACTTTACTTATTATGGGACACTCTATATTAAAGAATTTCCTCCAGGCATCGGTATCATCCCCATATACTACCAAATCTCCAGCGTGAATGAGAAAATCAAAATCATACTGAACAATTCTATCAATCACTGCCTGATGTTTTATTGAATCACTTCGGGTGTCGCCCAATACGATAAAAGAGACTGAATCGGTAAATTCGGGTGCGGTCCTAAATCGATAGACTTCTTTATACGGAACGATTTTATAATAATAATCGGTGCCGGGCAGGAGATTGGTGAGCATAATATGATGGTGAGAGGCAAGGCCACTTATGCGCACGGTTTCTTCAAGTGCGGGTATGATATCATAGGCAATGACTGTTGATTCTAATCTTGCCGTGTTCCAGTTGATATTGACAGAACTTGATGGTAAGAAAGTTGGGGTCAGATAGGGTGGGCTGTCAAAACCGCCAAATTTCTTTATACTTGGCATCTGGGCTGAGATCGTGCAAATCCAGAGTAGTAGCAATGCGGTCAGGAATTTCATAACACTATTATATCTGAACCTATTAACAAATCAAGTAGTAAGCAAAATTATTGCGAATAATTCAGGTTAAAAGGTATTGACTCTAAAGGCATCCTGTTTATAATAATAAAGTAAGAACTTCAATGAAACAGAAATTCTTTGGATTTCAGTGGCATATAACAAATTACTGCAATCTGCGATGTCGACATTGCTATCAGAGTGACTTTACAAGAAAAGATGACCTGCCCCTTAAAGTCATCATCGATATAATAGACAAACTTTCTGATTCTTTAAAGGATTCAAAAATCCTGGTCAATCTTACTGGCGGTGAACCATTGCTGTTTAAAGGTCTGTATAATATCCTTGATTCCTTTGAAAAAAAAGAAAATATTGAAACCGTAAATGTCATCACCAATGGTCTATTTTTAGACCACAAGACAATTGAAAGGCTCAATTCATATAAAAAAATTAAGGAGTTAAAAGTATCTCTTGAGGCAGGGGAATCCCGATTAAATGATTCAATCCGTGGGACAGGAATATTTGAAAGGGTTTTAAAGAATATCAACTGCGCTCTCGAAAAATTCAAAAAAGAAATCATTTTGATGTTTACGCTGGGGAGTTACAACTATCGGGGGTTAAAGGAGATGTTAAAATTAGGCGCGAAACTTAAAGTTAATGGGGTAATAATAGAAAGATTTGTACCCTGGGGAAGGGGACTGGAAATAAAAAATGAATTTTTGAAACCAGAGGAATGGCGGCGGGTTATTAAAATAATCATAGAATTTACCGACCTCGGTCTTTCACCTGAAGAACTATTGCCATATAAGGCATTCCATATCTACTTTAATAGTGAACGAGAGGTTAAGGGTGCACTCTGTAATCTTGGTGATGAATCTATGGCACTTATGCCCAATGGTGATGTATATCCCTGCCGCAGATTACCGACAAAAATCGGTAATATCTTAAAAGATGATTTTGGTGAAATCCTTTTGCGACTGCAGATATTTAAAGAAATTCTGGATCGAAATTTAAAAGGAAAGTGTAAAGAATGTAGGATGAAGATTTGTCTGGGCTGTCGCGCCCTTGCCTATGCATTGACCGGCGATTTCTATGCCGAAGACCCACAATGTTTTTTATAAGACTTATGGTAACGAGAAAAAGAAAAATATTTTTAATAGGGTAAGGCTTAATAGCTTCCTGATTAAATCAAGGGTATGTAGTTGCACTACTTATGGTGCATAAAAAATGCTATGAAATGTAATAAGATTATCCTCTCCCTTGACGGGAGAAGATTAAGAGCCTGCCCCGAATTCATTTCAGGGTGAGGGTGATAAAATTGGTTACCCCTCACCCTTGCCCTCTCCCACAGGGGGAGAGGGATTTGATATATCCGAGGAGGTCTGATGCGCATCGGAGTCATTTACTATTCAGTTACGGGCACAACCGAAGAATTTGCCCGTAGGATTTATAATGGTTTAATTAAAGAGAAACACCAGGTTGAACTTATCAAGATAAAAACAGATAAACCGATTACTGTACCGAGACAGGATTTTAAGATAACGAATGAACTCGATTTTGCCGGATTTGATCTGATATTATTTGGCGGACCCGTATGGGCTTTTTCTGCCTGCCCGGTTATTATGGAGGCAATAAAAAAATCAAAAAATCTCTCGGGTAAAAAGGTCGTGCCATTTGTAACAATGGGTTTTCCGCTAAAATTTTTGGGTGGTACTCAAGCAATAAGAAAAATTACAAGGGCAGTAGCCGAGATGGGCGGAGATGTCTTGCCTGGCATTATCATCCCCAAGTTGTTCCATGACTTTAAAGCCCTTATGGATAAATCGGTCCGAGAATTGATTTCTTCTATTGAAACTCCTTGACCGCGATAAGATTTTATTTATAATAAACCGATGAATAATACACCATCCGAGGAAAGGAGAAAAAAGAAGCCCTATGTGGTGATTGAATGTCCGGAGCGGATTCCCTGCAATCCCTGTGTTGATGCCTGTCCCCAGGGCGCGATTACTATAAATGGTAGTATTATTGAATTACCCGAGGTTGATTATGAAAGATGCACCGGATGTCTGCTCTGCATACCAAAATGCCCGGGGCTGGCAATATTTGTAATTGATGAAAGACCAGAAGAATATTCCATAGTTTATATACCTTATGAATTCCTGCCCATCCCTAAAAAGGGTAATAAAGCGGTGGGACTTGATAGAGAAGGTAAAGAGCGCTGCGATGTAGAGGTTGTGAAGGTGTTAGATTCACCGAAATTTGACCACTGTGCGGTGATTGGTATCTCGGTGCCTAAAGGGATGGAGCAGGAAATAAGATTCTTCAAATTGAAATCTAAATAAAAATTTTATCATCAGAACCTTTTATGAAATCTATTCCCCGTGACTGGAACTGGTGGGCATATTTCTGGCGGGTAATTCATCGTCAGAAATTAAAGGGAATTGATAAATGGGATGAGATGGTCGTTAGGTTTATAATTGAAATATTAGGATGTAAAAAGGGCGATAGACTTATGGATTTGGGTTGCGGCAGTGGTGAACATACAAGATTGCTTGCAAAATATGGAATTGAATGTACTGGTATTGATATTGCACCTTCTCTAATAAGTTATGCCAAAATGAAGGCAAGAAATGAAAATGTAAAAGTGGAATATATCGTAAATGATATGAGAAAAATTGATTATGAAAATGAATTTGATTACTGCATAATGATTAGTGGTACATTTGGATTTTTTAATGATAAAGAAAATCAAAGACTTTTACAGAGGATTAAAAAGGCATTAAGGCCCGAAGGCAAATTATTATTTGATATCAGAAATCCTATAAGAAAACCCCAATATGGAAAATCCTGGACGGCAATAGATGATGGCTATCTGCTTATGGATATTAAATTTAATAATAAAACAAAAAGAGAGACCTGCGAATATTATTTTATTGATAAAACCGGCAAAATAAATGTAATGTCAAAAGATATAAGTAGGAAAGGGAATCGTCTATATACCTTAAATGAAATCAAATCAATGCTTAATAAATCTGGTTTACAGTTTCTCAATGCCTATGGAGGATTTCAACTGCCACCTCAAGAATTTCCAGAATTTTCTAAATCATTCAACATCGTAATAATCGCAACCAAGTAAAATGCGCAAAATTCTTTCCAGATTTCTCTCCTGTATTTATAATATATTCCAAATCGGTAATAAAATCCTTTTCTTCAGATAACCTGATACTACATATTAGTTGCAATCTTACTTCCTTTCAAATATTTCAACATGTTAGAACGGCAAAAAGCGCTTGATTTTATTACAGGTATTTATATAATATACCAGAAAATATTACATTCAAATAAAGGAGCAGGTATGGGGAATAAATTCATTAGGAAAAGGCCAATGTTAGAGGTTCTATATAGGGAGTCACGGGTAGCCAAGGCATTGGGTGAACCACCCAAAATGGCAATCGTGAATTTGTTGCTGAGAAGGGGTCCTTTGACTCTCTCTGAAATTGCCAATTCAATTCACCGTTCAAAGACGACGACCTGTTATCATTTATCAAAACTAAAAGGGTTGGAAATCGTTAGATATGAGACAAAAGAAAATGGTGTTCATTACTGGATAAAATATGAAAGGGAAATAAGGGAAATCTTAAATACCCTTTCTAAATTCGTAAACCGTTCGCTAAAAGGTATTTACTGGGAGACATGATACATTCTAATATTCTAACATGTTAACATGTTAGAATGGTTGAATGGAGAAGTGTTGCAATGGGAAAGACGGCTTAGGATAACGAGAAAATTGAATTTGTAAGAGGGCAGTATAAGTAAAAAATAATTTGAGGGAAGGTAATTAAAAATTCAAGGAGGCATTGAATGGGTGAAGCATCTTTTGACCGGATAGCACGGTTTTACGATTATGAGAATGAGGGGTATGTCAAAGATATCCCATTTTATCTGGAATATGCAAAGAATTGTGGGGGAGAGGTCTTGGAACTTGGTTGTGGCACGGGTAGAATCTTAATCCCAATGGCAAAGGCAGGTATTACAATTACCGGCTTAGACATCTCTGGGGAGATGTTGAAAATTGCCCGAGATAAGGTTATGCACTTAGATAGAGAAAGCGAAACAAAGATTTAGTTGGTTCAAGGCGATATGAGAAATTTTGAGCTGGGCAAAAAATTTGCGATGATTTTTATCGCCTCCCGTTCTTTTCAATCCCTATTGACGAAAAAAGACCAGAGTTCTTGCCTTGAGTGTGTGCATAAACATCTAAAAGAAAATGGAATTTTTCTCCTTGACCTCTTTGCACCAAGGCACGATATCCTTGCTCAGGTGCAAATATATATGGACAATTTTTACGATAAGGAGAACGATGCCTATGTCTTCCGCTGGGCAGAGGACAAATATGATTTGGCAAAACAGACATTAAAAGAAGACCGATTTTATGAATGGACAGATAAGAAAGGACAGTTCCACCGAATTGTCTGGTCTTTTGATTTAGCCTATTTATTTCGTTATGAAACAGAATTATTGCTTGAGAAACACCATTTTAAAATTGAGAACATCTTTGGAGATTTTGATAAATCACCCTACAATTACTATTCTGGTGAACAAATTTTTGTAGCCGTAAAGGTATGAGGTCTTCAGAAATGAAGGTTTTTTCTTATTTAATTTAATTTGAAAGAATTGGCAATGAAGACTGGCAAAATATTTTACACAATTTTAAATACCCGAATTGGACGGCTGGGAATTATTTGGCGTAAGGAAAGGAGCGTGATAAAAATTCTTGAGATCATCTTGCCCCGATTATTAATATATTCAATCAGGAAGGACTATTCAGGTATTTTGCCGGGCAAAAATAAGATTGTTGAAAAGATTGCGAAAAAAATTAAAACATATATTGGAGGCAAAGAGTTGAGATTTAATCTAAAGTACCTTGACTTAAGCAGACTGGGTAGATTTCAGAGAAAGGTCTTGATGCTTGTCTATAAGATTCCAAAAGGAAAAGTGAAGACCTACGGTGAAATCGCAAGGCAACTAAGAATTCCTAAGGGTGCCCGGGCTGTGGGTCAGGCACTGGCAAAAAACCCATTTCCGATTATTATTCCCTGCCATCGGGTTATAAAGAGTGATGGCTCATTGGGTGGTTTTAAGGGCAATCCTGAATTGAAAAAGAAACTTTTAGAATCGGAAATGCTGGATATCTCTGTAATTTTCCAATAAAGATATTATCGGTCCACCCTGAAAAGTAAAACACCATAAGCATCCATTACAACTAAGCAGTCAATAAAAGAAGACAGAAAAAATTAAAAAGTATACTCTCTAATTTAGACCCTGACCATCAAATGAATAGGAGAAGTGAGGTTTGGATTTATCAGCCCTTGACTTTCAAAAATTTTTTTATATAATGTAATTAAACATTTATTTCCAAAAAATATACTGATACCAGACTTACGATAATGTAATGAGGAAGAGGGGTTAAAGCAGGCTCAAAGGGCAGAAGGACCAAAAAACGGACAAAATTAACATTAAATGGAGGATTTGCCATTTGAGCCAATTTAACCCGCATCAGCAATGAGGAGGTAATATGATTGAGGTACAGGGACTAACCAAGGAATTTGGCGCGATAAAGGCAGTTGATGATATCTCTTTTCATATCGGCAGGGGAGAGATCGTCGCCTTTTTAGGACCGAATGGTGCTGGTAAGACGACCACAATGCGGATGCTAACGGGTTATCTTCTACCGACAAAAGGAAAATGCACTATAAATGGGCTTGATGTAACAGAAGAACCACTCCGGACAAAGAAATTGATTGGTTACCTTCCTGAGGATAATCCGTTATATCCAGATATGAAGATCTATGAATACCTTAATTTCGTAGGTGAGGTCAGGGACATTAAAAATCTAAAAGAGCGCGTGGACGAGGTGGCAGAAATCTGCGGTATTAAAGATGTCTTAAATAAAGAGATTGGAACCCTATCAAGGGGGTATCGGCAGAGGGTCGGTGTTGCCCAGGCGATAATCCATAATCCCGATATCTTAATCCTTGATGAACCAACCGAAGGGCTGGACCCGAATCAGGTGATGGAGTTGCGCAATCTGATTAAGGAACTGGGTAAAGAAAAGACAGTTATGCTTTCAACCCATATACTATCAGAGGCCGAAGCGACCTGTGAACGGGTATTGATTATCAATAAAGGGAAACTAATCGCTGATGGTAGCAAGAGCGAAATAAGAACAATGGCAAAGGGTGGAGAGACAATCATCCTGGAATTGCATGCCAAATCAAATCCCATTGATGAAATTAAAAAGATAAATGGAGTTAAGGAAGTTATAGAGAAGAAGACCGAACAGAAAGGACATTTCCAGTACGAAATTATCAGTGAAGGGGATGTAAGGGAGTTATTATTTGATACTGCGGTTAAACAGAATTGCAAAATTATTGAACTTCATCGCAAATCAACATCACTTGAGGACATTTTCCGGGAATTAACAAAGGAGCAAGAATGACCGGTAAGATAATTAAAAAAGAATTAAATGGTTATTTTAATTCACCAATCGCCTATATAATACTAATTCTCTTTGTCGGAATTTCAGGCTGGTTCTTTGTTCAGGATTTATTCCTCGGTGGACAGGCGGATATAATTGGTTTTGTTAATATCGTGCCAATCTTGTTTCTATTATTAATACCTGGAATATGCATGCGATTAATTGCTGAAGAACGAAGCAGGGGGACGATTGAGATTCTTGCTACATTGCCCCTGACGGACCAGAATGTAATATTAGGGAAATGGCTTTCTGCATTCATTTTGATTGCCATAGGAATTTTAGTAACCCTCATCTTCCCCTTAATTGCCTCATTCTTAGGAAATCTTGACTGGGGTGTGGTCGTTACCAGTTTCATTGGACTACTGCTTTTTGCCCTCTTTTTTGCCAGTATTGGTACATTTGCCTCTTCAATAGCCCAGACTCAAATTGTTGCCTTTATCCTCGGCATCTTTATCTCTTTCTTCTTTTTCATTATCGGCAAGGTTCTTTTTATCATCCCAACAGGACTTGTGCCATTATTTAATTATTTAGGAATTGATTCCCATCTGACCAACATTACTCGCGGAATTCTTGATTCAAGGGATATTATTTATTTCCTTTCCCTCTCTCTTTTGTTTATTTACGGTGCATTCTATTTTTACACCCGAATAAAGGAACGTCTACTCAAAACGACCCAGTGGATTTTAATACTGGTCATTGTGATTTTAGGCAACATCATCCTGAACCGTCTCTTCTTCCGGCTTGACCTTACCCAGGGCAATATATATTCTCTTACTAAGGCATCTTCAAAGATACTCAGGGAACTTCCGGATAATGTAGTAATCAAGGCATATATCACAAGCAAACTCCCCTTTCCCTATAATACCCGTGCCCAGTATGTTACCGATTTACTCAATGAATATCGTCAGAAATCCCATGGTAAGATTCGGTTTGAACATATTGACCCTGTAAGCCGGGAACAGATGATGGATGCCCAGCGCGCGGGAATTATACCTTTACAATTTACTGAGGTAAAACAGGGTGAATTGGGTGTAAAGCAGGGCTTTATGGGACTTCTCTTTTTGTTTGAAGATAAAAGGGAAGTGATTCCGGTTATTGAAGACTTAGCTAATCTGGAATATGATATTACATCACGGATTAAGAAACTCACTGAAGAGAAGTCTAAGACTATTGGATTTACTACAAATCACAGTGAAATTGAACTGGCGGAAAACTTAAGGACAAAAATTAGTGAACGATATACAATAAAAGAAATCAATCTAAAAGATACACTGCCGATTATTTGTGATGCAATGATAATTGCGGGACCAAAGAACGACTTTGATACAACAGAAACGAAGAAACTTTTGGAATATATAAATAATAAAGGACCGATCGGTATATTCCTTGATCGCTTCAACATAAACCTGGAGTTTTTCTTGTCTTTTCCTTTAAAACTTCCCAATCTTGATGCACTGCTGAGTAAAATCGGGTTAAACATTGAGCAGGGTATGGTAATGGATAGAAATAATGAAGTACTGGTGATGCGCAGTCAGCATGGGATGTTCGTGATGCAGAATTATATTCCATATCCATATTTCCCCAAAATCACGGACCTCTCAAAGACCCACCCCATTACCAAGGATTTTGAGGCGATTGTTCTACCATTTGCAAGTCCGGTATCTGGTGGTGAAGAACTTGCGCGCACCTCAAAGGCATCCTGGTTGAGAAGTTCGCCCCAGTCCTTGAATCCGCTTGACCAGCAGAGATTCCTTCCTTTCCAGTTGCCGTTTGACAAGCAGGGACCATTCAATATGATGAGTTTTCTTGCCAGTGATAAGAGATTGGTAGTTGTGGGTACGTCAAGGTTTGTTGACAGTCAGTTTTTAAGCGGTGGGGGTATTGCCCTTTTTATGAATATCTTAGATTGGCTCACCCAGGATGAGGCATTGATTTCCATTCGTTCCAAGGTTGTAACAGATCGACCAATAAAAGAGATTAGTAAGGGGACAAAGACATTCATTACCTGGCTTTCCCCAATTTTACCTTCTATCATATTTGTTGTATTCGGAATAATCAGATGGCAAATTAGAAAGAGGAGGTAATTAACTATGAAATATAGAACGCTTATATTGATGGCGATAATTGTAGTAATACTTTTGGCTGTTGTTCTGTTAACTGGACGGAAACCAGAGGCAAAATCTATCGTTTCGGTTGAAGAAATAAAGAAATTGAGGATAGAAAGGCAGACCGATACTACCGAGATTGAAATCTCAAACGGCGGATATCGTATTGTAAAACCGATAAACTATCCTGCAGATAGTAGTTTGGTTGCCAATTTAATAAATAGTCTAAAGGGACTTCAACTTGGTGAAGTTATTTCCCAGCGCGAAGAGAAGTACGACGATTTTGAAGTGGGCGAAAAGGGGATTAGGTTAATCATCAAGAATAAAAAGGATATTGCCTTTATCCTTGGTAAATATGCCGGTGATTATCAACATTCATATCTGCGGTTTGTAGATGATCGGAAGGTTTACCTGGTAAAGGGGATAAATAAATTCCTTATTGACCGAAGACCCGATGACTGGCGGGATAAGACAATCTTGAGAATTGATAGGAATTTGATTGAAAGAATAGTTATTGATGGGGAAGAAATTATCAAAAAGGATACGCTGTGGTTCTACGGTGAACAGTTCCTTGAAAAACAAAAGATTGATAATATCCTAAACCTTGTAAGTAATCTCAGGGCATCCGGATTTTGTGATACAGCAACCTTTATTGCCAAAAGGCAAATAAAAATCTTTGCTGGTGGAGAATACACCCTGGAGATTGGCGATAAAAGGGATTACAATTATCTTGTGAAATTGCCAGACAAACCAGCAATTTTTCTTATAAGTGAATATATAGTTAATAATTTCTTAAATCTTATATCTGTGGAGGAAAAAGAGAAGATAAAACACAAAACCTGAATCCAGCGATGAATGAATAAGACAGCAGTAAGGGGGCAAGTGGAGAGAAACAGAAATTTTTAAATCTTCTTTCTCAAAGGGTAAGAGAATGGCTACAATATTTTTACAGATATTGATGACTACAATTAAGCTGAATGAACTGTTTATTGGATTCCTTTGTTCACCAAACCCATATCTGATAAATAATTTTGATGATGAATTTTATAAGAAAATGCCCCGGGACTATGTTTATATCTGGGTAAAGAGCCAGGTTCCTAAGGGGTCGCTTGATACTATCGCAGGCGAATTGATCTGGCAAAATGGATATGAATTAGGGAATGAGAAATACTATAAAATGAATTTTAAAAGGATTAAAGCAGACGATAGAGAGATAGGCATCGGTGACACTTTGCTTATCCAGAAGTATCCATCCCTCTGCGAATGGTTAGTCATTTCGGAAAAGGTTGAAATTATCGGTTTTATACTGGGGATTACATCAGATCAAATTATCAGTAGTAATACAGATTCCTCCGGAGATGGGGATAATAAATATTATATAAATATTTATGCCTATGGGAAGATTAAAAATTGGATGATTGAAGAGTACCAGAATGCTTTTTTTAATATATATAAATTGACGGTTATTGCAAGATTAGGACCTCTGTTACCGTCTTATCATCAAAACGCATTCCAATTCAATATCAAAAGTTCAGAGATTATAAATTTCTGTTTTAACCAGTATTGCCACAAACTACTTCCGGAATTCCTGAAAGGGCATTCCTTTTATGAAAATTTAACTCCCGATGCCTTTGAACCCCGTTATTTAGAAATCTTAAAATTCCCCATGGTCATTGATTCGCTCAATTATATGGGAGTATTATTCAGGAACAGGACCAATATCTATGACACCAAATGGGACCAGTATGTGATGATATGTGATTTTATAATCTATCAAGAAGATAACACTATCTTTTATGACCGGCTTTTGAATGATAATTATATTTATGCTGAAGTTTATGATTTCAATCAGGATGGTAATACCGATGTGGTTCTCATTGAGAAAGAATGGAACTGGACATTTTCTATCATACAATTTAAAAGAGGGAATGTATTCATAAAGAGATATGTGTTAACAAGTAGATGTTAGGTAATTGACTGTTACAATCCCGTGGTTCCGTGTTCTGTTTGAAGAAGCGTCAATAGGGTTTACCCGACGCCAAAGGTCACTTATCTTCAAAGCTTGTCTCCACAGCAGTGTTGCTACAGAAAATGAAACTCTCGCGACAGAGCGCTATTGTCCAGGTGGTATGGGGTTAAATCTTCACAATCCAAAATCTTGAAAAAGGGCAAATTTTGATTATACTAGTTATGGCAGTTTTTTGACAGGATAAGGAGATGGTATGAGTGCGCCGAGCAAAGTTCAATCTAATGAAGGAGCCTGTCCTGATGAAAATCAGGATTAGCAACCGCATTAGTAGCAAACTCTGCATAGTGGGAGGCAACGAATACTATGAAGCCAGTGAGAACAAGATACCGAGCCACAATCCGCAAGTTCATCCTGTTAGATACAAGTTATCGGATAGGGTGAACCCTGAAGGATATTTATTATCTAACAGGGTGAAGGGATTGAGCCCAGCACTTTCATATGGTTTGATAGTGATTTATAACAATTTATTTTTTACATTTTGCGATGCATTGAACTCATCGGCGATGCGCGAGTCAGAAAGTGCTGGGTCTGAGACCGTGGCGAGTTATCAAATGGAGAGGCTGGGAACCTGGGAGAGCCATAATGTTCCTGAAAAGGTATGGGTTGCAGGACAGGCGAGTATCGCCTACAAGCCTGAAGAAGGCGAGGCAATCCAGATGACATTATGGCAGTCGGATAAGCCCATAGTAGCGAGGAAGCAGAGTAATGTCTGTGGCGCGAAGGGGCTTACGGGAAGACCGTTTGGAAGGGGACACAACCGCCAGGCTCAGAACTGGAGAACGGTTGTCAACAAAACCTATCCAATAACTTGTTGTATAGGAATTTGAAAAATTCCTATACAATGGTAATGAAATTTTTCATTAAAGTTAAAAAAACCACAAGATATTCAGGGGAGGATGATATGAAAATGGTCTCCGCACAAAGAGACGGTTTGCTATATAGCGGGGGTTTTCAGGGGGTATCCCCCTGAATATCTTGCTATAGTGAGCAAGGAGGTCTTTCTGAAGAGCCGTGTGGGGGAAACCTACAAGCACGGTTCTGTGAGGGGGTAGGGGAGTAATCCCCTACCCCTACCTCAACGGGTATCCCCCTGAATATCTTGGTTTGATTAAACAACCCCTTTTCGGTAAGATTATTTTTGATTTAAATCGTGCGCTTGACTTATTTGAAAAAGTTTATATAATTGTATTGTAATGAATTACTATGAAAAAATTATCCGTTAAGGAGTATCAAAGAGAATATCGAAGAGGGAAACTTTACAAGCAACAACGAGAAGCGTGGTTAATTAAAAATCCAAATTATTACAAAGACTGGAAAGTCGCACACCTTGATTATTTTAAAAAATGGGCAGTAGAGCATCCTGATTATTTCAAAATTTATCGCCACAAACATAGAAAAAAACTTAATGAATACTGGCGTAAATATCGCCGGAAAGAACGAGCAAAGAGAAAATTATGTTCATAAAAAAAATGACTATTGAGTTTTGGAAAAAAATAAATAACATATTATCATTGTGGAAAGGCATATGACCAAAATGGCTGTCGCTTACTGGAAAATGTTTTTCTATTTTCTCTGTTCGTTATTTCTTCTCACTAACACAAACTGCCGCGGCGGATTTATCGACGAACCCCCTCCTGAAATAATAGATGTAACACCTATGGATGAGTCAATCAAAATCGCCTGGACACCGAGAACTTATCATAAAATTGAAAAATCATTCATTTTATGGTCAGAAAAGATTGTGGAAGCCCCTGATTTTCTTGGCTACAATATTTATTGCTACACTGACTCTCTTGTCTATTATTATCAAGACCAAGACTCATTATCATCTTACCTTGTAAATTCAGAACCCTATAAACAAGATACAATCTATACAATCTCCAATTTAACTAACGGCACTAAATATTTTATCCACCTTGCCGGTATCCGTAAAGATGTTGGTATCTCAGTGCTTTCGAATCAGGTCAGTGCTGTCCCACAAAGCGGTTTTGTGGGTGTTCGGGAATAGGTGGCTTTAATGGTAATCTTTTGGGGTGAATTTCTTATGGATTGGCTAACTACAATTGAGACAACGATAACAAAAAGAGGTTTATTTTAATCTTCCTCCCCTTTGATGGGAGTTTTAATTCCCCCGGATAAAGGTGGGGGTGAAAATTAGGCTGGCGGCCAGGGATAAAATAATAATAGGGCGATTAAGAATGAAGATGACTGAGGCTGAGAAAAAAATATGGAATAGGGTGCGAGATAAACAATTAGGAGTAAAATTTAGGAAACAGCAGCTGAGAGGAGATTAGGTGGTTGATTTTGTCTGTTTTGAAAAGAAAATTAGTTATTGGGATTGATGGTGGTGAACATTTTGAATTATCACCCTCCCCTTTATCCCCTTCCCTCAAGGGCGGGGAATAAAACGATGGAGGTAATTAAAAGAATGAGCGCCTCGCAAATGACGGAAAATGCGGTGTTTCGGAAATTGAGTAATTTTTAGTTTATCTCCCCTTTGGGGAATTGGTCTTTGACAACTTAATTTGATTACATCGCCCGCTTCCTGCCGAACTCAAACGAAAACATACTTAAATGGCTACATATACCCTCATTCTATAAATACCACTTCTCGTTAAAGTAAATGCTCCATTAAAAAGCTCAAATGCCCCTACTCATCTTAATATCAAAACCTGATAAAGATGATAATCCCTTAAGCCGCCGAATACGGACTCAAGCGGACTTCCTCAATCGCCGCAAATCTCTTACCACCTTCACCTGGGCAATCCGCCGACCGACCTCACCAAGACAACACAAAAGCACAAACAAACGAACCTTCACCAAACGCCGAAAATAAAAATTCTTCATCCCCCGATTGTTCTTCAAAATGCCATTCTCCGCCTCAATCCGCGCACGCTTTTTAGCATACTCCTCCTTCCACGATTTCCTGCTACTCACCACAATCCCCTGCAACCGATAATTGCTATCATCACCAATATAAAAACTACGACCATATTTACCACGATTACACAATGGGGCAAAAAGACAATCACCACCACTAACCGCAATCGGACAACGATACTTCACACGCCTACGCCTCCTCTCCTCTCCCCAATAAACCAATCTCCGACCACTTAAACAACACAAATATCCTTCTTTATCAAGATAGAGATTCTGATTAAGAGAAGGATTCTCTTTGCCGCGGGTATTAATAGCGATATATGGCTTTGCCTCTAAATCTTTTAAGACCTTCTCAAAATTTTCATTAGCATCAAAGCCCGCATCACCAAAGACTTTCGTCACCTTAATTGTGGGATGATGCGCTTGAAGTTGGTCAATTACCTTATGGAATTGAGGCGATTCACTCTGGTTGCCCGGGACGACTGCTACCGCAATCGGGAAGATCGGTTCTTTAACACTGACCAGAAGAATCACCTTATAGCCGAAGAATGAGAAGGTCTGGCGTTTGAATCCCCATTGGGCTTCTGGGTCGTGGGGTTGGGCGCAGAGGTGTGTGCCATCTATGGCGATTTCAATCTGTTTAATTCGGGCAAGGGTGAAGAGTTGTGCCACAAGATTATGGAAGATTTTAAGGATTCGTTCATCCGGGATTAGTTTTTGATTGATGAAATCGGAGATGGTTTTGACATTTGTCTCCTTTGTGTAGTATTATACATAAAATGACGGAAAATGCGGTGTTTTGGAATTTCCGAACACCCACTAGAACTGAAAGGGGGTGATAAATATGACTTAGAAACTTGATTGAAAAAGGAATTGGAGATTATAGAACAAGTGAAACTGTGGAATAATCCAGCAGTATGTAGATGAAGTGCAGGTCCTGTCTCTCTTGAGTACTAAAATAGTTAAGAGCAAATAAAAACACTGCTGGAGACAGATCGTATCAACAAAATATCTATGTGAATTGCTTTCCGCGTAAATTTGTGTTATTATCGCGGAAATCAGCATGGAGCCGAAGGCTCCAAAGGAGGAAAAAATGAAGAAACTATGGGCTTTATCAATGATAACCTGCATCCTTGTCTTATCCTTGGCTGCAGAAACTCTTAATGCGAAAAAAGTAGAAAATCCAGGCTTTGTAAGACGACAGAATGAACCACACTACCTAAATCAAACAGAACTTATCCAGCGATTAACTCAGGCACGCAAAAATAACGATTTGGCGGAAGTCCAAAAAATCCAAAAAATGATTCAAGAAATGACAAATCCAAAAAGTCTTAAAATTCAATCGGTTCCTTCAAAACCACCCGCTCATTTTCGCATCATACCCAGTAACAAACCAGATAACAAATCATCAATCCGCTGGGGCGGTGATATGGGTATTGGCGCAATGATCAGTCACGAGCGGGCGGGACATTTGACTTCTACTTATGATGGTGCGTATTTGTATGCCGCATACGAACTTTGGAATGGCAATACCAATCCTGATATGATCAGAGTGCGCTACTCCCAAAGTAGTTATCTTGATGATTGGTATAATGTAACAGTGGATATTGATGAAGCAGTTAATCTTCAATTACCTGCCATCTGTGCGACAACCGATAATGCTTATGTAGCATTTAACTATGAATTTAACACTTCAGATCATGATATTTATGGGGCGGCTATTCCCTTGGGTGGTTCAAGTGCAACTACTTTCGTAATTGAAGCGACCGGTAACAATGTTTGGCGTCCTTACATTACTTCTGATGTTGCGGATTTCGGCAGCGGTTATTATTTATATGTTGTCGCCTCTGACATTACTAATGGCCAATTGATGTTTTATGTCTCCTACAATTATGGTACAACTTGGTATTCATCAGCCATTGGTACTATTTCTACGAGCGGACCCGAATTCGCCAGCATATCGTATGCACCAGGAGCTTACCGTCTTGATGTCTGTTATGTTGGAACAGATGGAAACATATGGTATACATCAAGCCCGGATTATGGTTCCTCTTGGTCAACACCTATTCCAATAAGTGGTGGTTCTAACTTAGATAACTTCCCTGAGGTGGCGTCAAAAGGTAATTTAGTTATGGTAGTATACGAATACCTTTACGGTGGCTCAGATTGGGACATTAGATATTCTTATAGCATTGATGGTGGCATATCTTGGTCAACTGATAATTGGCTTGCTGGCTCACTAAATTGGGAGAGATTTCCGTCAGTTTCAATAGATATCGGCTATGGAGATGCAATTTATGCAAGTTATGTTAATACTGACGAAGGGAATATGTATGTCTTTCGTGCCACACTATCAAACCCCACCGGTTGGAATGCTTATCCAGGCGTCGTAAATGATGGAGCAAGCCCGGTCAGTTACGATGACCGTACTTTAGTTGCAGCAAGTTATGATGAAATACCGGTTCCTAATTATGGTGTTTGCGCAGCATGGATATATCAATATTCATCTACCGACTGGGACTTTTATTGCGATGCTGATTGGATTGGAATTGAGGAGCAAACCACATCTCTGGTAGCGAAGCCGTCAGACGTAGTTCTGAAAAATTCTCCTAATCCATTTACAGGTGAGACAAAAATACAATTTGTACTTCCTCAGGCAGAAAAAGTCTCGCTCAAAGTATATGACACACAAGGGAAATTGGTTAAAACCATAGTTGACGGACATAAAGAAACAGGTATTCACATTTATAATTGGGATGGTAAAGATGACATGGGGAATATTGTGCCCAGGGGTCTTTATTTCTGTGTGCTCCAAACAAGTGCGGAAGTGAAAGAAGCAAAAATGGTATTAACCAAATGAAATAAACCAGGGATTGAGGTAGGTTAAATACCTACCTCAATCCTCAGGAAATTTATAGTAACTACCAAGATTGCAACAATTAGATTATTATACTTTTTTAGCCTTCCGTTAATATGTTTTAAGTTCTTAATTTCGCAACCACGAACAATTGATTTTGCCGGTCGGCAGTGGTTTGTGAAATCTGGGTATGATGGGTCCGGCTCGAGTTATTGGTCGGATAGTGAACAAAATGTCTGGTTGGCTCTCAATGGCTGGCTACAGTTGTCTCACGCACAGTAATAAAATACTCCATCGCAAAACCTTGCAAGGTAGAACTGAAATTATACGATGTCGCTGGCAGAAAGGTTGCTACACTGGTCAACGAGAATCAAAAACCAGGTTATTATCAGGTAAATTGGAATATTCGCAATGTCTCGGAAAAGCAACTACCCAATGGAGTCTATTTCTATCGACTGACGGCGGGGGAGTATACGAACACCAAGAAACTTGTGATTGTGAGATGAAAAGAGCAGAGACAAGATGCAAGAAATAGGAAACAAGAAAGGGCGGGCTTGGTCCCGCCCGATAATAGAAAAGGTCTTAATCTATTCTGTGGAGCAGGATATTTAACGATTTATTTATAAATGGATAGCCCTTAATCAGCGGCTTGTGCGAATCAATTCTCTGGTCTTTTCACCATCAGCCGCAATAAGGCTGCAAATATAACTAATCAATTCTCTCGTTTCCCGCCTTCCTTCTTCAATCATTTCTTTTGTTTCACGCCTTCCTTCCTGAATCATCCTTTCTACCCGCTCAGCATCTTTATCAAGGGAGTCATGCATTTCTTTAATCAATTCTTTTGCCCGTGCATCCTCTTTCTCAATTAATCGGTCAGTCCTTTTGCTTAAACTAATTGCAAAGATTATTCCTAACGCTGCAATAACAACACTCAAAAATCCCAATATTATTCCAAATATCATTTCCATATCCTATTTTATCCAGAATTCATTAAAAGTCAAATGTTTTGTTAAAGCAAAGTGGGGGTTCGGGAATTGAGTAATTTTTAGTTTATCTCCCCTTTGGGGAATTGGTCTTTGACAACTTAATTTGATTACATCGCCCGCTTCCTGCCGAACTCAAACGAAAAAGTACTTAAATGGCTACATATACCCTCATTCTATAAATACCACTTCTCGTTAAAGTAAATGCTCCATTAAAAAGCCCAAATGCCCCTACTCATCTTAATATCAAAACCTGATAAAGATGATAATCCCTTAAGCCGCCGAATACGGACTCAAGCGGACTTCCTCAATCGCCGCAAATCTCTTGCCACCTTCACCTGGGCAATCCGCCGACCGACCTCACCAAGACAACACAAAAGCACAAACAAACGAACCTTCACCAAACGCCGAAAATAAAAATTCTTCATCCCCCGATTGTTCTTCAAAAT
>JBDRWI010000007.1:0-52764 GCA_039802265.1 Caldifarciminota bacterium
GTTAATGATTGGCTAAGAAATTCTTTGTTATTGTTGCAATAGTCTATTTTGTTTTTTCAGGGCTTGGTTTTTTTCAAAAGAATATCACAGGCAAGTTTCCCTATTTTTTTATCGGAATAATTATTTTTTATTATCTATTCTATTTTTTGAAAATTAGAATTGACTTTTTCCACACACTGACCCTGAATATCATCTCTAATTTATCGGTACAACTTTCCGGAGGACAGTCTTCTCCCCTCTTTGTATCATATTTTTTGACACTACCCCTGGTGAGTTATAAAGAGAAATGGAGTAATTACTGGAAATACTGCGGGATTCTGTTATTAAGCGAAGTTTCAGCTGGATTACTGAAGAATAATTTTTCTCCCTTTTTGACTTTGTTCCTTTTGTTTGAGTTTTTACTCATCGGCTTTGTTGCCTATCAATTTTATCTTAGGGAAGATAATTTAAAAAAATCTTTAATAAAATATGAGGCAAGAGAAGACCTCTTCAGTCCCGGCGACCTTGAATCAAAGGCAATAGTTACAGCAATTAAGGAAATTGACCGCCACCCGGGCATAGAAAGACCGCTGCTTTATTATGTAAAATTCATCCACAATATCTTCAAGGGATATACTACCGCAATCTTTGCCTATGTAGATGGACAGCTTGTGCTCATTCAGGGATTTTCCCATTCAGAATTATTCAATCCCGGAGTAGTAATTGACCAGAAACAGGGGCTCTATCATCAAATAATAGCCGAAAAGAAGACGGTCTTGATAAAGGAATTTATTCAGGATCCATCTGAACTTGGCTATTATCGCGGAGAGTTGAAGATCAGCTCGGTCATTATTGCGCCCATTTCAATACTGGATAAAATTGAGGGAATTTTGGTTATTGACCGTAAGGATTCTTCATTTAATGAAGATGATAAGGCAATGTTTGATATTGCAGCGCAGTGCGCCGGACACCTGATCGCAGTTCTGAGATTGTATGAAAAGGAACGCTATGAGGCGCTTTATCTATCGGCCATCGCGGAACTGGCACGGAAATTCCAACTTGGACTGGAATTAAAGACAATTCTCGCCGACACAAAAAAGTCCTTCAAGACGGTATTAAACTGTGATGACCTTTCAATTGCGGCTATTGATGAGTTAAATAATCAGGGAACTGTATTAGATTCAACCTATCTCAGGGAGAATACGAAATTCTCCCTTGATGAAGGGCTGGTAGGAATGATAGCGAAGCATAAGAATTATATCTTAAAAGAAGACCTTACCGAGGGAAATCTAACTGTCTTGAAAAAAGGTGAAAAAAGACCCCGTGGCTCTTTCGTGGGAATTCCCATTAAGAACGATAATGAAATCCTGGGTGTGATCTGGCTTGAGGACCACCGGAGAAAGAGATTCAATGAGGATGATGTGAGGGCATTGAATATCCTTGGTTCCCAGTTAGCACTTGCCTGGCAGCGGGCAATTTTATATGAAAGGGTTAAGGAACTCTCCATAAGGGACGGTCTGACCGGTCTTTATAATCATCGACATTTCCAGGAGGTCTTGGAAGAAGCGATTAAAAAGAATCGAGAGTTGATTCTCTTGCTCTTTGACATAGATTATTTCAAAAAGATAAATGATACCTATGGACACCAGGCTGGAGATGAGGTTTTGAAATTTATTGGCAGACTGATTTTTCAGACTGGAATTTCCGCGCGTTATGGAGGTGAGGAATTTGCAATTATCTTACCCGGATACAATCTGAAGAAGGGTGTTGAGATGGCGGTGCGGCTAAAAGACCATATCAATAAGTCCGAGATTAGATTCAATCAGCTAAAGATAAAATTTACGGTGAGTATTGGTGTTGCCCATTATCCAAAGGATGGGCGTACCAGAATAGAATTGATTGAGCGGGCTGACCGTGCCCTTTATCAGGCAAAAAATAGTGGCCGGGATAAGATTGTAATCGCCAAATCCCTTACCTGATTCATAATAGGTTTGAGAGTGGGAAAGTAAAACTTTTAACTACTCTTCAATTCTTCTTTAGCATACATTGATTGAGGTAATAGGAATTTCAAAAATCCTGAAGGGACCCCTCAAGATTATCCTCACTATTTATTCTGTCAAGTCAACATTTTTAACACAGAGTGAAAATTGTTGACGAACTCCACAAAATAAACCCGTCATCATTTAGTCTTTTTCCTAAAACCCGACTTTATATTAGTAACCATTTAGTTCTTCCGAAAGCATTCATATATTTACTTCGTCTCCATTGATGGAAGGAGATGAAATGGATGTGAATTTTGTGTCTATGTACCCCCCTTACCCTTTCTTTTACCCAAATCGGGGAAAAATTTTATGTACTTCTCTCACAGCGGAAGAGGAATTTTGGAAAAGAACTTGCGAGGATAAAGTTTATCTCTGACTCAGAAAGCCAATGGGTAGAATTATCTCTTCCATTGAAATCCCACCGTGCTGGAAGGTGTATTTGAATTCTCGCTCATACTCGGTGGGTTTTGTTGGGTAGATAAAGTAATAGTCTTCGCGGGCAATTATGAAACGGATCGATGGATTTTCGGCCGGCAGATATAACTCGCCGGGATTATTTAACACCAGAGCGGTCTTTTCATCGGTCCTCAATGCGGGGCCATATTTGTATCTCAGATTAGGAGAAATCTCGCGTCCACCATAGACTATCGTGGGCCGTCTAACATGGATGAATCCGTGGTCCGTTGTCAGAATAATTCTTTTTTTCTTTCGGGCGATCTCTTTAAATATTTCAAAAATTGGCGATGAAGGAAACCAGTATCCCAGGAGGTTGAGGAGGATCCTTTCATCATCAAGTATTCCCTTCATATCTCCCCTTCCCGGAATTGAGTGGAGCAGGAGGTCAAAGAAGTTTATTACCACAACTGTAATGTCCATATTATCGCCGGAGATCTTTTTGACATTCCGTTCTATTTCTTCGATTGTCGAAAGTTTATAAAAGGAGAAATTAAATTTCAGGTTATGCCTTTTTAAGAACTCGTTAAACAATTCCTTCTCAAATCTATTCTGCCCCTTTTCTTCAAAGAGCCAGTATTGGGGATAACGCTCGGCGATTTCAAGGGGTAATAAGCCACTGAAGATGCTATTCCGTGAGTAGGGTGTTGCTGAAGGCAGAATCGAGTAATAATATTGAGTCTGGACTTCGTAGTAATCCCTTAAATAGGGTAAGAGTTTTAAATATTGGTCAAGGCGCATTGAATCAAAGATAATAAAATAGAGCGGTCCTTGACTCATCGTTGGTAATACCGCCTGGGTAAAGAGGGTATGTGAGAGAATCGGTCCTTTTCCTTTAATGAAATTTTTGTATTCATAATCAATGAATTTATTAAAGCCGGCGTTTGCCTCCTGCTTTTTTTGATTGTGCATCTCTTTTATTTCTTTACTGCCGAATTCCAAAAATCTCAAATCCCAGGTAACAAGATTACGGTAATATTCAATCCATTCCTTATAATCAGCCGGCTCAGTGCTACTACGAAATTGTGCTGAGTAATCCTCACCAATTTTTTCCTCTATAAGGCTCTTTCGTTTTAAAATTCTGCTCAATACCGATAGCAACTGATTGAAGCTGAACGGTTTTGTGATATAGTCATCAACCCAGCCCCCATAGGCCTGTTTCATTAATGCCTCTTCTTCACTCTTGGTCACCATCACCACCAGTTGCTGAGGATTGGTAGATTTTATTCTCCTCAAGACCTCCAGGCCATCCACGCCGGGCATAATTTCATCAAGGAAGATTAAATCAAAGACCTCTTGATTGACTAATCTCACCCCATCCTCACCAGATGTAGCAGTTTTTACCTCATACCCTTCATTGGTGAGCAGGTAAATAAATGGCTTTAATAAATCGATTTCATCATCAATCCATAATATTTTCATTTTTTACTCCCGGGAATAAAAATCTGAAATGTTGTCCCTTCGGGTCCGGTCTTCTTTAATATTAACCGACCCCGGTGATAGTCTTCAACTATCCGCTTGGTGAGCACAAGCCCAAGGCCCCATCCATATTTTTTGGTTGTATAACCGGGTTTGAAAATTTCTTTCTCCCGCTTTATACCTGGACCGGTATCGGAGATTTCAATGACTACCCCCCCATCGGAGGATAGTGTCTTTATTGTAATCTTCCCCGTATTTGCACCGATTGCATCAAGACCGTTCTTCAAAACATTCTCCACTGCCCAATCCAGAAGAATCTCATCAAATTTTATTACGGGTAAAGACTGGTAATCTTCAATGAATTCTATTCCTTTATGGGCACGCCTTTTTATATAAGATACTGCCTTTTTGATCGTCTCATCTGGCTCCTTCTCGATCAATCTCGGTGGCATACCGATTCGGGAGAATTTCTCAAGGACCTCCTTCATCCGCGCGGTGTCCTCGGCAATCCCTTCATAGACTTCGCCTGCAATCCTTCCCCGGATTGCCTCGAGCCAGCCACTGAGTGAAGAGAGGGGTGTGGCGAGCTGGTGGGCGGTCTCTTTGGCAAGCGAGTTCCAGATCTTCTCCTCCTCACTCTTTCGGTAGACAAGATATCCCCAGAAACCCAAAAACAGAAATGCCAGCAGAAATGCGGTCTCCAGGAAGGGGATAATCCTTAATGCCCGGGTAAAAGGTGAGAGCCCGTAATGAACATAGCCAACCAGTGTTGAATCACCTCCTTCTCTTATGACAATCGGTATCGGCCGGTGACTTCGGTCAAGTTGCTTTACCACTTCCTTTAAATCATTACCCTTGATGTTCTTTGATGAGTAGGGATTTCCGTAGACATCGGTCAGGACTACCGGAAAATCTATCTTCTGAATTACCTCCTGGAATAATAGATTCAATAATGCCTCTTCGCCCATTCCCGGTCCTGAGGCATATTTGGCAAAAATCCTTGATGTAGTCTCCGTCTCTTTTTGGATCTTCTGAATTAGATAACTGGAATAGAGATAGGTAACGATACCGATGGCTCCAATTCCGATTAAGAAATAAACTACAAGTGTCCGTGAGGTAAATATCCCTTTTCGTGGTGCCTTGTTAATTGACCCCGGTTTTGTTCTGACCATATTTTTGCCTCTTTTCAAGATACAATTTCTTATCCGCAAAGTCAATGAGTTCGGCAAAATTCTTGCCATTTTCTGGATAGAGGGCGATACCGCACGAGAACCCGATCTTTTCTATATTACTATTTGCGGCGAGAATTCTTTCAAATTCTTTAATTCTATTTTTTGCACCCCGGATACCTATCTTGGGCAATATGATAATGAACTCATCACCCCCATACCGGGTTACAAATCCATTTCTACCCACTGCCTTAAAAAGGGATGAAGCGGTAATCTTGAGAATTTCATCACCAAAGAGATGTCCATGTCGGTCATTTATCATTTTGAAACCGTCAAGGTCAACCATTACGATGCTTATCGGCAAGACTTTTTTCTCAATGAGCTGGGATAATTTCTCCTTAAAGAAACGGTAATTATAGAGACCGGTTAGTTCGTCAGTATAGGAAAGGCTTTCTATCTTTTTGAAGAGATTGTGATTCTCAATGGCCAGTCCCAGGAAATCACCAAATGCCTCCAGCAATCTAATCTTTTCCATTGATGGAACAAGGTTGGCGTATGGTTCATCAAGGGATAATATTGCCAGTAGCCCTCCATCTCTTGAGTATATCGGCGAGAGTAAGATATCGCCGGAAGCCCAGAGTTTCTCTATACGCTTTTTGGCTGGGCGTGTCTTATAAACTTTATATTTATGGATCTCATCATCTACTTCTTCAGCCGGAATATAGTAAGAATGGGAGATACGGTAGCAATCTTTGAAGAGATTTTTAATTACATCAACTGGTGGATGGACCCTTTGGGCCGCCTTCAATTTACGCTTGGAGATTCCTATACCATTTATCCGGTCAAATGACTGGGTATCAGGATTATACAAAGAAAGCAGAATTTTCTTAAAGCCGAGCAACCGCTGTGCCCGTCGCAATAATTCATCAAAGACCAGACGGAGTTCATAAGGGGTTAACATAATTCGTGCAATCTCCTGGAGCCCGTGGCTTTCTTTTAGTGCCCGATTCAGGGCGCCGAAGAGTTCAATTCGCTCCAGGGCAATGGAGGCCTGATTACCCAAAAACTTCAATTTGGTGATGAAATACTTCTGGTCAAAGTTTTTTGTGCCGTTCAATAAAACAAAGAAACCACGACAATCGCCCTTTATCATAAAGGGGATGAATATCGCCTCGGTAAAGTCTCTATTCTTAAAGAGTGGTTTGAGAAATTTGTTATTGCCATTTCTGACATAAGAAATTTGCCGTTCCTTAAACAAGCGGTGATAAAGTTCATTTGAGAGAATCTTTAGGGAATATGTTCTATCCCGACCGATCAATTTATCATCAACTGCATAGAATAGAAAAACATCCATGTTCAGCATCCTCTTCGCAGCAGATTCAATATACCAGATAATCTTTTGTTCATTGAGGGTGGTAATTACATTCAGGTTCAATTCATTGATTATCTGGGATTCAATTATTCGGCTTTTGGAGAAATCACGAATTGAAATAGTCTGGGATAGTAGATTTAAGAGCCTTTCTATGAAGGCACATTCAGTGGTGTGATCGAAAACATTTCTTGGGAAATTAAAGTAGAGATGGTAAACTTCATTATTTTTGTGGAATAAAAATCTTAAAAATTTTTTATAATTTTCTTGAACAAAATGTTTTTCATCAAGGTCTGACTTATTCATATAATTGCCTGATGCCTCCCAGTGATAGACCAGGCGATCGTTGAAAAAAATGGAAAATTTATCTGTCCCCAAAAATTCACCGATCTTGCGGGCGATATCCTGTAAATTCAATTCCCAGAGATTTTTCTTACTAAAATCTTCGAGGATTTTTAAAATTTTTTCCTGGCTATTTTTCATACTTGAATAATCTGTTTACCAAAAATCCGGGCAAAAGAGGCAAACTCATCATCATCACCACAATAGGCATCACAGAGATAGAGTGTCTTCATTGCCTCAGTTAATTTCTGTTTATCTCTATCAAATATGAATTTACCGCCCGGCCAGGTAAGTTGCTGAACCTTACCATTGACAAAGAGTATTGGTGCCTCCCTGGATAAAGTCTTACTCAAGTTTTTAAGTTCTATTTTTGAGAATTTGAATTGCTTTTTAGGGTCTGCCCCTTCAATTCGGAAGAAGGAATAGAGTGCTGAAATTTCATCTATTAGGATATTATAATAAGGGAAGTATTTTAGATTATAAAATGTTATTCGGCGGGAGGCCGGAATTAAATAGGGTAAGGCGAGATTTGCCGGATTATTGAGCTCAATCAAGTAATGAATTCGCAAATCCTTGACCTGTCTTTTCAGAAAATTAAATTCTTTACTTATAACCGTAAGATTGCTGTAATAATAAGAATTTTGAAATAGTTCTGGATTTAATATCTCTCGAATCTCTTCAAAGCTTTTTGGCATTAAAAAGACAATTGACCCCAGTTTCCTCAACGCACCCAGAAATGATAAACTCTCGAGGAAATCTTTCGGTTTACCCGGGACCGAGACAAAGAAGTGCATCCCTTTTTTAAATTCAAGTGGCTTGAATGACCTTATGAATCTGCCACGAGTGAAATGTAGATACAATGACTGTCTAAGACTCATAAATCCGGATTAAAAGATATTACTGGGCGTGTCTCTTCCTTGATTCAATGTAATTTGGTGGGGCATTTTGAGTTATCACTTCTTTTGTTATTATACACCTTTCATAGCCAGAGAGGTTGGGTAGATTGAACATAATATCAAGCATAAATTTCTCAAGGATTGACCTCAATGCCCTTGCACCGGTATTATATTTCAATGCTTGGTTGACTATCTCATCTATCGCCTCATTGGTAAATTCCAATTTCACCCCTTCCATCTCAAAATATTTTGCATATTGTTTAATCAGGGCATTGCGGGGTTTGGTTAAGACCTCTTTCAGCGCCTCCCGTGAGAGTTTATGGAATGGGGCAATAACCGGGACCCGGCCCACAAACTCTGGAATAAGACCATATTTTATCAGGTCCTCGGGTTCAATCTGGGCAAGAATTTCATCGTAGGTCAACTCATTAACCCTCATATCCGTCACAAATCCAATCTTGGTCTTCTTCAGGCGTCTCATGATTATCTCTTCAATTCCATCAAAGGTACCGCCCAGAATAAATAGAATCTTCTTTGTATTTATGGGAATGTACTCCTGCTCTGGATGTTTCCTGCCGCCATGAGGAGGACAATTGGCAATAGTTCCTTCAAGAATTTTCAACAATGCCTGTTGCACCCCCTCGCCTGAGACATCCCGGGTGATTGATGGTGAATCACTCTTTCGGGCAATCTTATCTACTTCATCCAGATAGACAATCCCGATTTCTGCTGCCTGAATGTTATAATTCGCGGCCTGAATCAACCGCAAAAGGATATTTTCCACATCCTCACCCACATATCCAGCCTCGGTAAGGGGTGTGGCATCGGATATGGAAAATGGCACATGGAGCAGGCGGGATAATGTCTCGGCAAGCAGTGTCTTTCCTGTGCCAGTTGGACCAATCAAAAGAATATTACTCTTCTGTAATTCAATTTCCTCATCGGGAACCATTGTCCTTTTGTAATGATTATAGACTGCAACCGATATTACCTTCTTTGCCCGTTCCTGTCCAATGACATACTGGTCTAAAAAAGATTTTATCTCATGGGGCTTGGGCAGGATGAAGTTGGGCTGGGTAAAGGTCTTCTTTTCGTCCTCCAGGAGTTCATTGCAAAGCTTGATGCATTCGTCACAGATGTAGGCGCGATTTCCCCGAAAAAGCCTCTTTACTGCAGTTCTGGGACGCTGACAGAAGGAGCAGACTAATTTCATACTCAGGACTTTCTGGTTACAATTACCTCATCAATGATTCCATATTCCTTTGCTTCCTGAGCGGACATAAAGTAATTACGGTCGGTATCCTTACTAATCTTCTCTTCGGTCTGGCCTGTATGCTTGGCAAATAGTTTATTCAAAATCTCCCGGATTGTAAGGACCTCGCGGGCATGGATTGCGATATCCGAGGCCTGCCCCTGGAATGCACCTTCAGGCTGGTGAATCATAATCCTTGAATGGGGTAGTCCGTATCGCTTTCCTTTTGTGCCAGCGGCAAGAAGTAAGGCAGCCATACTAGCCGCCATTCCGATGCAGATTGTTGAAACTTGAGGTTTTATATACTGCATTGTATCGTATATAGCAAGTCCGGATGAGACAATTCCACCTGGAGAATTGATGTAAAGAAAGATATCCTTGTGCGGGTCTTCAGCCTCCAGGAAGAGAAGTTGGGCCATTACCAGGTTAGCAACGGTATCGTCAATCGGCGTGCCAATAAAGACAATCCGCTCTTTTAACAGTCGGGAGTAGATATCATAAGCCCTTTCACCCCGACCGGTCTGTTCAATAACGAATGGTACGGTTAACATTATCTACCTCCCTGGGTGAAACAATTCTTTCCCGCTCGCTTACAATGGCATTTTTTAAAAGAAACTCCATGGTCTTTCTTCTGGTGATCAAATTCTGCAGATATTCAATATAACCTTTTCTATCCTCGTTTATCTCCGAATCCTCGCGTTTCAGTAACGCAACCACCTCGGTCTTGGGGGTATTAATGCCTTCCTTTTCCGCAATCTTCTCCAGGATTAAATTGAGACGCGCCCTTTTTTCAGCAATATCCCAGAAACGCTCCCGGTTTGCCTCGGAGTCGGTCAGATTATTTTCTTTTAAAATCATCTGGTATTCAAAATTGATAAGAGTTTTGGGTACTGGAAATTGATTTCTTTCAAGTAGAATTTGTGCCAGAGACTCCTCCAATTCCTCTTTCAGTCTATTCTCTTCATCTTTTTCTATTGCCTTGCGTACCTTTTCCTCCAGTTCTTTAATGTCTTTGCAATTGAGTGAATGGGCGAAATTGTCGTCTATCTGGGGTAAGATCTTTTCTTCAATCTTTTTTATAGATATTTTATAAAGCAAATCTTGAATCTTTATCTCCTTCCTTTCTCCTTTTTTTGCACCCACCAAGAGGCGATTTATCTCATCGGGTAAAGAACGGTCACCGACCCTTACAACTATATCTTTCTTCTGTTCCTGAACTTCGTCTTTTCTGATTATTTCCATATCCATAGTAACAAAACTGTCAACTGCCGCCGATTCGTTGGTCTCGCGTATTGTGGCGTATCTTTCCCGCAGATTATTCATCGCCTCCTCAAATAGATAATCGCTGGGAAGTGGCTTATTCTTAAGCAATTCCAATCCCAAGTAATTTTTTACATCAAAATCGGGTATTACCTCAATCCGTAAGCGGAACTTTATTTCCTCTCCATCCTCAACATTGAGTAATTCCGGTTCCGTGGCTGGTCGCCACTTTTTTTCTTCCAAAAGTTTTGAGTAAAATTTAGCAATTAGCTTATTCAGTGCATTTGTCCTTATTGTATTTTGATAAAGGGAGTGGACTACATTTTTAGGTGCCCTGCCCTTTCGGTAGCCCTTAATAGCGACTTTCTTGCGAAGTCTCTCCGTCTCTTCATCCATGGCGGGTTTAAAATCTTCATGGGAAAGCAAAAACTCCACCTCTTTTTCTACTTCACTTTCATTGACTATCTGGTAATTCAATTAAACTCCTTTAAATTGCCTTTTCGGTTCTGCGAGGAGGGGGAGTTGAACCCCCACCCATAAGGACTGGATCCTAAATCCAGCGCGTCTGCCAGTTCCGCCATCCTCGCTTTAAGTAATGGTCTATCTCTTTAATTATATCCAGAAAAATTGAAATGTCAACAAATTTGAATCCCGAATCATCTTTATTTAAAATCAAATGTGGCACTCTAAAAAGCCCACAATTGACATATTTCTTTTTCTGGCTAAAATTGTTTATGTCACTTCTTGAGGACTTGATTGAAAAACTCCAGTGGCTACCTGGTGTGGGTAGGAAATCTGCCCAGCGTATAGCATTCTTTCTTTTGAAGATGGAGGAGTCAAAGGTTAGAGAGTTGACTGAGGCAATCTTAAGGTCGCGCCTTGAATTGCGGGAGTGTTCACAGTGTCACAATCTTGGTGAGAAGGATCCCTGTGCGATATGTTCCAATCCAGCCCGGGAACAGGACCGGATTTGTGTTGTCGAGCAACCTTCAGATGTAATGATAATTGAGCGTCTCGGCACGTACCATGGCCTTTATCATATTCTGCACGGAGTCATATCACCGATCGACAACATTGGTCCGGATAGTCTTAGAATTAATACCTTGATTGAACGGGTAAGGTCCAGAAAGATAAGAGAGGTTATAATTGCCACCAACCCTACCACCGAGGGGGATATTACTGCCCTTTATATTGCCAGACTGATAAAACCGTTAGGAATAGCCGTGACCAGGATTGCCCGCGGACTGCCTATGGGTAGTGACCTTGACCTTGCTGATGAGACAACAATCCAGAGGGCACTGGAAGGGAGGGGAGAACTATAAGGATTTTGCTTTATCTTTATTTTTCAAACCGGACATAACCTTCTTATCTTGACTGTTGTCTAAAAATAGATATAATTAACAGGGATAAAGTAAAGGAGAGAAGATGAATCTTCTATTTGCGGATGCACCAACAACCGGGCAATCGGGTAATCCCTTGTTAAACCTTCTACCGCTGTTGTTGATTTTTGTTGTCTTTTATTTTCTTTTGATTTTACCCCAGCAAAGGCGACAGAAACAGCATCAGCAGTTTTTAAGTAGTTTAAAAAAGGGAGACAGGGTGGTAACCTCAAGCGGGATATACGGAACAGTTGCCAATATCAAAGATAATGTAATTTCCCTGGTGATTGCCGATGGAGTGAAGGTAGATATTGAAAAAGGGCATATCTTGAACAGGGTTGAATCTATTCCCAAAGAGGAATAGATTGAGAATTTTTCGTAAAAAACCTCTTAATGAACCTTGTTGATAAAATAAATTGATGGGTTGTAAAAATCGTCAGTGAATAAAAAAGATGGAGATAGTTAAGTATCCGCGAGAGATTCTGAGGGAAAAAGCAAAGCCGATTGAAAAAATATCCGATTCAATTTTTGAACTCGCCGATTCAATGATATCAATAATGCTGGAAAATAAAGGAATTGGACTTGCCGCAAATCAGGTTGGTAAATTATATAGACTCTTCGTTATCAACCTTAATCCCTTTGAAGATAAACCAGAATTGCTAGCGGTCATAAATCCCAAGATAATTGACCGTGAAGGTATGGATGTAGATGAAGAGGGGTGCCTCAGTTTCCCCGGACTTTACCTGAACATTCCCCGGGCAAAAAAAATTCGCCTCCATATGCAAAATCTGTATAATGAAAAGATGGTTCTTGATACTGAAGGAATTGTAGCAAGGGCAATCCAGCACGAGATTGACCATCTTGATGGTGTCTTATTTATTGACTATGTATCGGAAGAGGAAAAGCCAAAGTTGAAGCGATATCTTGATGATTTAAAGACAATGAATAACTCCAATTTAAAAGCAAACAACCTATGAGAATCATCTTCTTTGGTTCAACCGAATTTTCGCTACCCATTGTGCAAGAGATAAATAAAGAATTTACCCTGCTGGGTGTTGTAGTAACCAAACCAAGGCCCAAGGGAAGGGGACTGAAGATAATGACTCCCCCGGTGGGAGTGTGGGCAGAATCTATGGGGATAAGTGTTTATGCCCCCGAATCTCCCGATGAAGCATCTTTTATTAATTTAATAAGAGAACTTAAGTCTGATCTATTTGTCCTTTCTGCCTATGGACATATTTTGAGTAATGAACTATTAAAGATCCCCCGTCTGGGCGGGATAAATATCCATCCTTCACTCCTTCCTAAGTATCGCGGTGCCGCACCGATCCAGCGTGCCCTTATGAATGGGGAGAAGAAGACAGGAATTACTATCTTCTTTATGGATGAAAAGGTTGACCACGGTAAATTGATTATGCAAAAAGAAGTGGAAATAGGACCTGATGAAAATTTCGGTGCCCTTTCCAGAAGACTTTCTCTGATTGCTGCCCAGGAGATAAATGGTGTCATCAGGAATATCGCCACGGGAAATTATACGCTAATCGAGCAGTGCGAGGAGGAAAAGAGTTATGCCCCGAAGATAAAAAAAGAAGAGACAATAATTGATTGGAACAATTCCACGGAGAAGATTTTTAACCTTATCCGTGCACTTTCTCCCCAGCCAGGTGCCCGTACCCGGTTTCGTGGACAGGAGTTGATTATCCTTAATGCCTCAATGAGCGATATAAAAATAGCTCCCGGGACAATTCATATTGAAGACCATAAATTATATGTTGGAACCGGAAATGGCTCAATCATTCTAAACGAAGTTAAACCTCAGAATCGCAAGGCAATTTCCGGAAGGGATTTCTTAAATGGTTTTCGTATAAAAGAGGGAGAGAGGTTAAGCTATGAATGCGCGTGAGGCATCTTTAAATGCCCTTTGTGAGGTTGATGAAGGAGTAAATCTAAAACTCGCGCTCGGTAAGATATTTGAACGCGATGAGCTATCTGAGGAGGACCGTGCCTTGGCAAATGAAATTGCATTTGGAACACTGAGACACCGGGAAGAGATTGACCAGATTATAAAGAGCACATTTATTGGCGACTTTAACTCCACCGACCCGGTAATAAAAAATATCTTAAGGGTTGCAGTTTATCAATACCTCTTTTTAGACCGCATTCCGGTATATGCCATAGTCAACGAGGCCGTAAATTTAGGTCGGAATGTAAAGGAGAAGGCATTGATCAATGCGGTCTTAAGGGGGGTGATAAAAAATAAGAAATTACAGGCAGTACGCGAACCCAAGGTTTGGGTTTTGCGGAAGATTATGGAGGCGTATCAAGTTGAGGGTGAACGGATAATTGAATCGTTTAAAAATAGGCCGGTCCCTTATATCAGAATAAATGCCCTGCGCGGTAATGACTCTGTTTTAAAGGAACTTGCCGAATCCAATATTGAATTAAAACCAGGCAACTGGCTCAGTGAATTTAGATGTGTCAGCCGGCTGGGTAATCTTATCAATCATCCCCTCTTAAGACAGGGCTTTATCTCTATTCAGGATGAGGCCCAGGGACTTGTCTGCCGGCTCGTTGACCCCAAACCCGGCGAAAAAATTGTGGATTTGTGTGCGGCACCCGGTAACAAAACAACCTATCTGGCCGAACTGATGAAGAATCAGGGTTTGATTGTTGCCGTGGATGTGAGTCACCAGCGGTTGCGATTGGTAGCCGAGAATGCAATCAGGCTCGGGATAAAAATTATCAATTATGTACTTGCCGACGGTAGAAGATTCTATTTTGAAGGTTTTGACAAGATACTCGTTGATGCGCCCTGTAGTAATTCAGGTGTAATTGCCAAAAGACCCGAGGTAAAGGAGCGGGTCAATAAAAGGGTTATTTCAAGACTCCATAATTTGCAGTGCGACTTGCTTGAGAATGCGGCAAAATTTTTAAAACCAAAGGGTGTTTTAGTCTACTCAACCTGCAGTATTCTACCCAAGGAGAATGAAGAGGTGATTAGAAAATTCCTTGCCAATCATAAAGATTTTGAACTCGAAGAGGCAAGAAACTACCTACCCATGGCTGATCAGTATCTAAAGATCCTGCCCGGCTTTTATAATACGGATGGGGTCTTTGCGGCAAGATTGAAGAAAATCTCATAACACACCATCTCCCCAAATTGATTAATGAAGGTTTTCAGGCGAAAAACGCCATTGACTGAAAATAAATCTTCTGTAAAAAGTGCCACGATTATGAATAGAGAGAATAAAGGCAGCGGACTCGCAGATTCCCACCCACAGCGACTGATAATTTCTTATTCTCTAAATTAACTATGATTGACATTCAGTAATATTTTTGTATAATCTTGTAAACGATGAAGGATAAAAATAACCTTAAAAAATCTAAGGCCGGGTTGCTTAAATTAATTTCAAGATTGAAGAACAAAATCAAAGAATTACAGGAAAAGGTCAATAACTATAAAGTTTTGAACCGGGCAGTATTTGAGCATGCCCCGGTAGGCGTTACTCTCCGTTTGAATTCCGGAGAGCTTGTCTTGTATAATAAAGCCTGGAAAAGAATCTGGAATCTGAGCCGTCAAAAGATAATTGAAAATGAAAAAAAATGTAAGGGATGGAATGTTTATAAGCGCTACCCCTATTTGAAAGAATACGCACCAAAGGTTCAGAAAATATTTGATAAGGGCGGTGAAATATTCATACCGGAGATAAATGTCGTTAACCATCGGACAAAGTTCGATAAATGGATCTCCCAGCATTACTATGCATTGTTGAACAAAGAGGGAAGAGTGGAACATGTGGTGACCATTACCCAGGATATCACCCAGCAAAAAAAGACCCAGCTTGCGCTTCAGGAAAGTGAAGAAAAATTCCGGACAATTATCAACAATGTGAACCTTGGTGTTTACCGTTCAACCGCCAAATCACCCGGCTATTTTCTTCAGGTAAATCCGGCTTTTTTAAAAATGTTCGGCTATAATTCAATGAGGCAGATTTCTAAAGTTCAGGTAGAGAGGTTTTATAAAGACTCCCGCGAGCGGAGGCAGTTTTTAAATGACCTGATAAAAAACGGCGAGGTGCGGGATCGCGAGATAGAGATGAAAAGAAAAGATGGGTCGACCTTCTGGGCTTCAATTTATGCGAAGGCACATTTCGATGAAAAGGGAAGAATCAAGTGGATAGATGGTGTTGTTGAAGATGTAACGGAAAAGAAACGCATAACCACAACCTTACAGGCACTTTCATTTACCGACGAATTAACAGGACTTTATAACCGAAGAGGATTTATGACCCTCGTGGAATACCAGATAAGAATTGCCCAGAGATTGAAGAAATCGTTACTTTTATTATTCATCGATATGGATAATCTAAAAGCAATAAATGATAGATTCGGGCATCCAATGGGAGACCAGGCATTGATACATACAACAATGATCCTAAAGAAGACATTCAGGGGTTCAGATATCATAGCCCGTATCGGTGGAGATGAATTTCTTGTCCTTTCTTTGGAGACAAAAAAGAAAGGGCAGTATTGTTATGAACGGCTGAAAAAAAACCTCAATGCATTCAATAGATCTGGACTTTTACCATTCAAGATTTCTTTGAGTGCCGGTTGGTCTTATTATAATCCCCAGAAGCCAGTTTCCATTACATATTTGTTAAAAAGTGCGGACCGAATGATGTATCGACACAAACAAAATAAAAAGTGAGTTATAAGAGAGTTGACTTTTGGGCTATTCTCGTTATAATAGCCCTTATGCGACGGAGGCAAAGATGATGCAGAATCTCAGGCGCCAGACAAGGCTTATCCTCTTTATCGTCGTGGCGGCCTTTGCCCTTTTAATCTTCTTCCAGTGGGGACTGGATGTCACTGGAATCTCCCAGCGCACCGAGACCGATATTGCCAAGATTGAAAATACCACAATATCCTATGTAGAATATTTAAGATATGTCCAGGCAAAGGAAAGGGAGAATAAAAACATCAATCGTGAACAGATCTGGCAAAATTTGATTGATGAGGTAATCTGGAATAATTTAATTCAAAAAGAGAAACTGAGGGCAACTGATGACGAAATCTGGGAGATAATAAAGGCAAATCCCCCAAGGCAGGTCTATGAGTCAGAATATATGAAAAACGAAAAGGGAGAATTTGATTTCAATAAATATCTTGAACTACTTAAAGCACCCCAGAGCCGGCAATGGTTAATGGAATATGAGATGAACCTGCGCCGGGAATTGCCCCGGGAGAAACTCCGCTCCCTTATTTCTACAATGGGCTGGTCATCACCCTTTGAAGATAGTATCCTCGTTGCAAAACAGAATGTAATCTATGACCTTGTCTTTTTGACCCTCCTCCCTTTTCGCCTACGGGGACTGATATCAGTAAATGACAAAGAACTTGAAGAATTTTACGAAAAGCATAAAAAGGATTTTATCACGCCTGAATCAAAGATATTGAAATATGTCTTCTTTGAGAAGATTCCCTCGCCCCAGGATACCACCGAGGCAAAAGAAAGGCTTGAGGATTTTCTGCTCCGAATAAAAGAAGGCGAGGATTTTTTAAAAGTTGCCCGTGAGGTCTCTGACGACACTACTATCGAAGTAAATTTTAAGAATGAGGATGAACTATTAGCCTATAGAAAAGAAGTATATAAAAAATTGTCGGATGGGCAGATTTCCGAGATATATCTCGTGCCTGATGGTTTTGAGTTGCTAAAAAAGATTCATAAAGGGCTTATCTATGTGGTAAAGGCAAGGATTGATGTTTCACCCACAACACTCGGCGAGATACAGGACAGGATTGAATCATTCAAGGAATCGGCAAAGGAGACTGGATTTGATTCAACCGCCACTGAATTTGGCTTACTTGTGCGTAAGACAACGCCCTTAAATCCTGAACGGGTAAATTTCCCAGTGCGCAATCCAGAGGCACTGGGAAAATCTCTGTCCCAGCATAATAAAAAGGGTGAGATATTTGGTCCTTTGAGCAGTTTTGGTGGTTATTACCTATTCTGCGTAGATTCAATAATTCCCAAGAAGGTTTTCAATCTTGCGGAGAACCGGCAGATGATTCAAGCCAGGTTTGAAAGGGAAAGATTGAAGACAATCGCCAGGGAATATCTGAATGAGGCATATCAGAAGATAACCACGGGAACGACCATGGAACAGATAGCAGGTGTGGATACCTTTTTCCAGATAAACGAGTTAAAGGGAATAAATCTCTTTCAGCTTGAGGCACAGTATGGGCCAGAGTTTGCCGGCTGTGTTAGTCAATTAGAGGCAAATCAAATCTCCCGACCGTTGATTACTGAGTGGTCCGGATATATCATAAGGTGTGAGAGAAAAGAAACCCTGCCGGTGGATTCTACAGTATATCGCCAAATAACGGCATTAAGACAACGCAGACTTCAGAATTTGAGTCAATTACTCTTTACCCCCAAGAAGATTGTTGATAACCGGGATAGATTCTTTGAGTAAAAGACCTAGACGCTTCCACCCTTATCTCATTTTTAAGGTAGATGGTAAGGGTGAGGGTTGAGATTGTAGCGCCAGAATTCATTCGGACAAAAGAAATCTTCCCGCGATGCGGGGAAGGGGTGATAATACTTATTACTCATCAATGCTTGGGCGTTTCTGCAAACACCCAACACCTTTTCACTTTTTCGCAAAAGTAAAAAATTGAGGGTTTAAAGAAAGGGGGACAAAATGGCTAATCAAACCTGTAGCCGGTTAAAGAGAATAGGGATGGTTAAGGGCTTTCTGATTTTGTCTTTTGCCCTTTTGTGCATCCCGCGGACAGTATCTGCCCTAGATAATGAGATTTCCAAGCAGCATGTTGAGACACCATTTAATGTGCGTGAGGTTATTGAAAAGGTTACCTATAATCAGATGAGGACTGGTGAATTTCTTATTGATACAAATATTGTCTATGTGCCCGAACCAGATATGCAACACACTCCTTCTGTTGCCTTTGATGGCACCAATTATCTCGTGGTATGGGAGGACGGTCGCAATAGCTCTTTTGACATCTATGGCGCCCGTGTTGCCCAGAATGGCACGGTGCTTGACCCTTCAGGCATAGCCATATCAACTGCAGCAAATACCCAAGAGTATCCATCCGTTGCTTTTGATGGTACCAATTATCTCGTGGTATGGCACGATGCACGCAGTTACTCTACTGTTGACATCTATGGTACCCGAGTCGCTCAGAATGGCACAGTGCTTGACCCGTCAGGAATCCCAATTTCAACCGCAGCAAATGACCAAAAGCATCCTTCGGTTGCCTTTGATGGCACCAATTATCTGGTGGTATGGGAGGACGGTCGTAATGGGCCTGCTGACATCTATGGTGCCCGAGTTAGTACAAGTGGCACAGTGTTTGACCCACAAGGAATCCCAATCTCAACAGTCCAATATTACGATCAAGTCTCTCCTTCTGTTGCCTTTGATGGTACAAACTATCTGGTGGTATGGCATGATTCTCGCAGCAGCATTTTTGATGACATTTATGGTGCGAGAGTCGCCCAGAATGGTACAGTCCTTGACCCGTCAGGGATAGCCATATCCTCAGCGTACAATTACCAACTTTCTCCTTCTGTTGCCTTTGATGGCACAAACTATCTGGTGGTATGGCATGATTCTCGCAGTGGTTCAGGTTACTCTGACATCTATGGTGCACGGGTGAACCCATCAGGTATGGTTATTGACTCTTTTGCGGTGTCTATCCAGGCAGATAGCCAGATTACACCAGCATTAGCACACGGACAGGGGAATCAACTGCTGATAGTCTATTCTGGATTTATTGACTATATCAATAACCATCCTGCAAATACAATGCGGATATGGGGCAAGTTCTATCCATTTACTGGTATTGAAGAAGGTGAAGCGTGGAAGGTTAATGATGAAAGATTCAAACTTGAGGTCTTTCCAAATCCATTTTATTCTTCAGTCCAAATCAAATATGCTCTTGAGAAATCCAGTGGTGTTACACTGAAAATTTATAATGTTGCCGGTGAATGTGTAAAGATACTTATGAATGCCAAACAAAATGCTGGCGTTTATGAAATCAACTGGGATGGCAGAGACGATAAAAAAAGAAAACTTCCTAAAGGCATCTATTTTTTGCGAATGGAGACCGAGACCTATATTACAACAGAAAAGATGGTTCTTTTGCATTAATAAAAGTTGCTGGTGAGTGGATTTTAGTCCGCCTATCAAAATTTTGAAATTTGTAATCTTTAAGAGGCTGTGTCGCAACATCTGTAGCGATCGCATTTACCAGCCTGACGCCTTGCTCTGGCAGGCAGGTGTGACAATAAAATAAAGAAATGATGAAATTTGATAAGGTTTAATAATCAAACCAATACAGTTGACAAATTTTTTAATTGCGATACAGCCTCGTAAATTTTCCCCAAAGATTTTAGGGCAAATTCGACATGAAGTGTGGCGAATCAGCCTATGTAAAATCATTGTAAAGTTAAAGGTTCACCCTATTTCTGAAGGAGCAGCGACTTTAGTCGCGTAGTTTTTCACGGGACTGAAGTCTCTACTCCTCAGAAAGCAAGTAGGCATCAAAGAAGGAAAATTGAGTATAAATATTTTAAGAAAAACTAAATGATTACTGAAATTTTACTTTATGCAGCGCAAACTTTTAGAGCTACCCGAATCTTGTTTTTCGAGGTTAGCAATTATCTTATGCAAGGCTAAAGCCTTGCCCTACAATCTTTTCTTTATGTAAAACCACCTTCACATCGTTTTACCCTGATACCCGGCATTTGCCTATTGATTTTTTGAAAATATTGAGTATCATTTACAGTGGATTTATGCCGAGGACTAATAAAGTTAGATTTTTGGGAAAAAGCGAATTGTTATTATGAGTAACTCTAAATATGATATTATTATCATCGGTGCCGGACCTGCAGGTTTGAGCGCGGGTATATATAGTGCCCGGGCTGGATTGAAGACTATGATTTTGGAAAAAGGGATTCCTGGTGGAACGGCGGCGATGACCGATCTGATTGAGAATTATCCCGGGTTTTCCGATGGTATAAAAGGGATGGAACTCGGTTTAAAGATGAGACAGCAGGGCGAGCGATTTGGGGTCAAAATCATAAATGCCGAGGCAAGGTCAATTGTTAAAGCAGAAAAGGGATTTATTATCAAGACCAGTTCTCAAGATTATACTGGCGATTGTGTTATAGTCGCAACCGGCTCCTCACCAAAGGCACTCAATATCCCAGGGGAAAAAGAACTGCTCGGTCGGGGAGTGAGTTATTGCGCAACCTGCGATGGACCATTATTCAAAAACAGGGATATCGCCGTAATCGGCTGTGGCAATTCCGGACTTCAGGAAGGAAGATTTCTCCTTAATTTTGCCCGCAGTATTACATTTGTTGAATTCCTTCCCTATATAACCGCTGATAAGATCCTGCAGGAAGGTTTCAAGGATGAAAAGAGGGTTAGATTCTTCTTAGAAAGTGAGGTCCTGAGTATCCAGGGACAAGGATCGGTAGAGGCAATCCGGATAAGAAATAGAAAGACCAATAAAGAAGAGGTGATTCCGGTCACCGGGGTATTTATCTATATCGGTCTAATACCCAACTCCCAGGTTGTCCACGAACTTTTAGATTTAGATCGAGAGGGATTTATTATCACGAATGAAAGACTCGAGACATCTGTACCGGGTATCTTTGCTGCGGGCGATGTGCGGGCAAAGAGATACCGGCAGATTGTGATTGCCTGTAGTGAAGGGGCAATTGCAGCATTAAATGCCTATCACTATTTAAGAGGATGATAAAAAGGGAATCTCTTCTTTTTCTATCTTTAATTCAGTTTTTGATAAATGGTGCCTGGGCGAAAAAAGACCCTATCCTTGAGACCATGGCATCAGAAATGAAGCGCTCATATGAGGTATTGAGCAAAGAAGGGGAGAATCCCCTTTATTTTCTGCAATATGAGATTACCGATGAGCATCAGTTGAATATCAGTGCCGCACTGGGTGCGATAAAAATGGATACCGAAGAGCGCCATCGTTATCTTGATGTAGATTTGCGGATTGGCTCTTACAAACTTGATAATACCCATGAAATCAGGGGGAGTGAAGAATATCGGTGGTGGTCAGAGCCGATTGAAGTTCCGATAGATGATAATCTCAGGGCATTGAGACTCGTCCTTTGGATAGAGACCGATAAGGCATTCAAATCTGCCCAGGAAAGGTTTATCAAGATTTTGAATGAAAAGAAGATAAAGGTCTTAGAATCAGATACATCTCCGGACTTCAGCACTGCATCGCCAGTTAAATTTATCGGCGCGATCAAAAAAATCTCCCTAAATAGAGAATTATGGAAAGAGAAGTTGCGCCGCCTCTCTAAGATCTTCAATGACTATCCCTGGGTATACAATTCTCAGGTTTCCTTAAGGGCAAATTCCATTACCAGGTATCTGGTAAATTCGGATGGCACCGCAATCCAGCATAACCAGACAAGATACACCGTCAACATCTATGCCCAGACTATGGCTGATGATGGAATGGAATTATACCTCTCATATCCGGTTGTGGTCAAAAGTCCCGAGAATCTACCTGATGAGGAAGAATTGAAGATACACATTGATTCCCTCATAAAGAATCTTCTCGCCTTAAAGAATGCACCGCTGGTTGAACCCTATTCAGGTCCAGCAATCCTGATGAACCGTGCCTGCGGGGTATTCTTTCATGAAATCTTCGGACATCGTATTGAGGGACACCGGCAGAAGAGTGAATTTGAAGGGCAGACATTCACCAAGAAGTTGAACGAACAGATTATGCCCGATTTTATATCGGTGTATGATGACCCGACAATGGAAGAATTTAACGGCAAGGACCTTAATGGGCACTATCTCTTTGATGATGAAGGCGTAGAGGCACAGAAGGTAACGGTTGTAGAAAAGGGTATCTTGAAGGGATTTCTGATGAGCCGCTCACCAATCGCCAATTTTCCAAAATCAAATGGTCATGGCCGGCGGCAGTATGGAAGGAGTGTAGTATCACGCCAGGGGGTATTGTATATCAAATCAGATAAGGAAGTTCCCACTGCGCAGTTGCGCAATTTTTTGCTTGAGGAATGTAAGAGACAGAAAAAGCCCTATGGACTAATATTCTATGATATTGCCGGCGGTTTTACCATGACCGGCAGATACAGTCCGCAGGCATTCAAGGTAATTCCCCTCTTGGTAAAAAGGGTATATGTTGATGGCCGGCCCGATGAGGTGGTGCGGGGTGTTGATATTGTGGGAACACCACTTTTATCCCTCTCCAAGATTATCCTTACCGGTGATGACTATGATGTCTTCAATGGTACCTGTGGTGCGGAGTCAGGATGGGTCCCAGTCTCCGCAATTGCCCCTTCAATTCTGGTCAGTGAGATTGAGGTGGAAAAGAAGGCAAAGGGACAGGAACGCCCGCCGATCCTGCCTGCACCCACCGCACCGTCAAGAATAAGATGAAAAGGATCTGTTCTAAAATAAATTTATTCCCGGTATTCCTGATATATTTGATTTCCACCGCGGGCTTTGCCCAGGAAGAATTAACAAAGGGTATTCTCTTCCAGGCAATGCAGGATGAATTGAATCGCAGTATGAAGGAACTATATCTTGAGCATCAGGATAGACCCTACTATATTGCCTATCGGGTATTGGACTCAAGGATATTGGAGATAAAGGCATCCGGGGGTGGAGTATTGTACAGCAATAAATCACATTCCCGGCAACTCTATGTTGACCTGCGGGTTGGTAGTTACCGGATGGATAACGGCAATTTTATCTGTCAGACCTCGGGCTCAAGGGTGATTGGTTCTGATAGAACCGCCCTTCCCCTTGAAGACGAATATTTTGCCCTGCGCCAGGCGATCTGGCTCGTCACCGATGGTACTTACAAGAAGGCGCTTGAGCAACTGGCACGCAAAAAGGCCTATCTTCAAAACAAACAATCAATTGATACAACTCCTGATTTTATGCGGGTAAAACCCTGTTCATTGCTGGAACCGGTCAGTGATTTCAGACTCAATCCGGATGATTTAAATTTAAAGGTTTGTAGACTCTCAAAGATATTTGAAAAGTTTCCGCAAATCTTAGAATCGTCGGTGACCCTTAAGGCAGTTCTTAACCATCAGTATTTTCTGGATAGTGAAGGTGGCAGGAGTTTAAGGGGGAACAAGCTCTATCAAATTGATATTCGCGCAAAGGCACTGGCAGGGGATGGCGAGATGATTGAAGATTTTTGGGGATTTTATACAAAAGAAGAAAAGGAACTTGATTTTGATGAAATTGAAAACTCAATAACTGCCTGGGCCGAAACACTTTACTTGAAGGCCCGGTTAGAAAAAGAAGAACCCTACTGTGGTCCAGTACTCTTTTTAGGACAGGCGGCCTGTGAATTATTCTTCCAGATTCTGGGCAAAGGGATAAGTGATGTGCGTAAGCCCATTTTTGAAAGTGAGATGCTGGAGGCAAACCTTCCAAAAGAAAATCTCGGAATACTTGCTGGTCGATTCCAGAGAAAGGTTGCAGCAGACTTTATCTCTGCCTGGGATGACCCCAATCTCAATAACTGGGAAGGAAAAAGATTGACTGGTGGATTTTCAATTGATGACCAGGGTGTTAGGGCTGAGATGGTAGAAATATTAAAAGATGGAAGGCTTACTGGATTCTTGATGAGTCGTTCACCAACCGATAAATTCCAGAAGGCAAATGGTCATGCCCGGTATTGCGAAGAAACCTATGGTTGGAGATATATCGGTTTTGTCAGCAACCTAGTTATTAACTCAAACAGCAAAATCTCCTCTTCGGAATTAATAAAGCGCCTCAAGGAACTTGCCCGGGACTACGGAAATTCCTACGCAATTGTGATTACACGACTGAAACCAACATTCCCCCAGTCCGAGGCCGAAAGGTATCAGAGTTTTTATAGTTCAAGGGGTAAAACAGTGCCCCTGCTCTCTACACCATTTACCCTTTATAAGTTATACACCGAGACCAATGAACTGAGCTTAATACGGGGACTGGAGTTTTCTCAGGTGACACCAAAAATTCTGCGCGATATAATCGCAACCGGTGACAAGGAGTATGTATACAATTTTATCTATTATGACAATAATGGAAATGAATTTCCGGTTTCCGTAGTGGCACCGGCGATATTAATTGAAGAGATGGATTTGGTCCCTAAAGAAGAGAAGACCATCCGCCCCCCGATTGTTAAAAGACCTTACTAACCTTTTCAGTGAATATTTTAATAGAATTCAATATTGCATCCATCTTTAACTGGGCAGTTCTTGAAGATTCATAGGCACCGCTGTCCGTGCAACGGTGGCAATGGCGACTCATTCGCCTTAAATTTTTGTATTCTTCTCTATTTAATACCACTTGCAGGTCTTCCTTATAAACATTGCCAATAATCTTCCCCGTAATACAATTTTTCAGATATCCGCCGTTATCAATGGTAATTGAAAAATCCCGGGCACGACAGGAATATTTAAATCTACCTTGGGTGGCGGATAGGAGATAACTATTTGAATTGCCAATTGGATAACCCCGCTTCTTCAATCTTAAAATACTAAGGAATGCCTCCTGGGCGGTCTTTTTGCTGATTAAATTATCACCAATTGGATATTCAAAGAAGATTGGACAATTATACATTCGGGCAAGGTCAATAACCTTCAGGCAATCAGGGTAGGAGAAATCAGAAACCACGGTGTTTATCATCAATCTCTTACACCCTTGAATGCGGATTCCATCAATAATTCTTCTATAAAGTCCTTCAACCCCACGCAGTTCATCAAGGGTCTTTTCTACTGCATCTATTGAGACAATCAAAAAATCGAGATAGTTAGTAATATCTAATCTTTCGCACAGGAAATAGCCATTGGTAATGAGTCCGATTTTAAAATTGAGTCTCTTAATCTCTTTAACGATTTCAAAAATGTCTTCCCGGATAAGCGGTTCACCACCCCAGAGGGTTGTGGCATAAAAACCAAGTTCCTTTGCCCGACGATAGAAGCTTATTATATCCGATAGATTGCCATCCGGTGTAGTGTTTCGCCATTTACAGGTCAGACATCGGCAATTACACCTGCCGGTGATTAAATGGGAGATAAAAAATGGCGCCCTTTTTACCGCGCGAAAAAGGGCATGTAAGAATGTAAGGATATTTTCCATAGCTCTTTAATATAATTAGGAATGCCTATTATTTCAAGTAATTGTTTAAGTTCCTTTCTAAACCGGTAACCAGGTGTGTTAACGCTTGCTTCGGTACCCTTGACCACTTAATAATTTCGGTTAAAATATATTTGCCAATGGAACAAAGGACTGAAGAGCGTCGCTTAATCACAATACTCTTTGCAGATTTATCCAACTTTACTGCCCTTTCTTCTCAACTTGACCCTGAAGATGTCCAGGAAATAGCCAATACAACCTTTGAGATATTGAATAAACCAATAATTGCGCAAGGCGGAACAATCCATAAGTATGAGGGGGACCTGGTTATTGCCTTATTTGGTTTACCTACTGCCCATGAAGATGACCCGGAAAGGGCAATAAAGGCAGGATTGAAAATGATGGAACTCATTCCTGAAGTAAATGATAAACTATCAAAAAAATTAAAGAAAAAGACTGATTTAGGTTTGCATATCGGCATAAATTCCGGGATTGTAGTTGCGGGTGAAGTTGGTTCGGAAGATAAGAAAGAGTGGACAGTAATGGGCGATGTTGTAAATCTTACTTCACGGTTAAAAGATATCGCAAAAAGAAGTGAAATAATAGTCTCTGAGCCGGTCTTCAGGGCTTCAAGGTATCTTTTTGACTATGAAGTATTACCACCGGTTTCAATCAAAGGCATAGAAAGACCGGTCAGAATCTTCAGACCACTTAAGATAAAGGAAAAGCCGGACCCAAAGCGGGGAATTCAAGGGTTATATTCGCCAATTGTAGGCAGGGACAAAGAATTGCAGACACTAAAAGAAAAGATTGATGAATTACAGAGAGGTAAAGGCGGAGCAATCTTTATCCTTGGAGAACCCGGACTTGGAAAAACGAGGCTCTATGAGGAAATAAAAAAAGATTTTATCTCCTCACCCATTTATCTATTTGAAGGTCGATGCTCATTATCCGATGAAAATTTTTCTTATTCAACAATCTTGCAAATATTAAAAGAAATTTTTGGTATCTATGAAGACACGACAGCATCAATTGAACAAAAAATCATCAGTAGAACTAAAGAGTTGTTTCCCGACGATTATAAGGACCTCGCACCCTATATTTGCCAGTTGTTTTCTGTTAATATAACAGAAGAATTCAAGAAAAAAATAGAATATCTTGACCCTCAATCATTAAAACGCCAGATATTTTTAGCAGTCCGTAGGTTGTTATTTGAAATGGCAAAAAAACAGCCACTAATTCTCGTTGTAGAAGACTATCACTGGATTGATTCTTCTTCATTAGAACTATTTGAATTCATTCTCACGAATCAGGAAAATGAACAGCAATTATTATTTATCGGCATCTCCAGAATTGAAAAAGAAAAAGAGTGCTGGCAGGTAAAAGAACGATTAAAAGATAAACTTGGTGAGAAATTCTTTGAAATTATATTGGAACCACTGGATTATGAATCAAGTGCAAGACTTACCCACAATCTTCTGAATATCCTTGGTATCCCTGAAGATTTTAAAGATAGAATCTTAAAAAAGGCTGAGGGAAATCCGTTCTATCTTGAAGAAATAATTAGAGCACTGATAGATACAGGACATTTAAAATTGGACGCTGGTGTATGGTGTCTTAGTTCCGATGTCAATGATATTGAAATCCCGGACACAGTTCAAACATTAATTATATCCAGAATAGACAGATTAGAACCAGAGTTGAAGCAGATACTACAAATCGCTTCGGTCATAGGCAGAATTTTTTATCGGCAAATACTACAATATGTCTCTAAAGTTGATGATTTACTACTGACATTACAATTAGCAACACTTGAAGAATTTGAATACATCAAAGAATGTGAAACAGATAGTGACTATACCCTCATATTTCGTCATCCACTACTCCAGGAAGTCATATATAATAACATATTAAAGAAAAAAAGAAAGGAATTGCACAACAGGGTGGCAGAATGCATAGAACAATCTTTTTCTGAAAGAATTGACGATTTTTGCGACCTACTTTCCCAGCAATTTTATTTTGCGGAAAACTGGGAAAAGGCACTTACATATTCAATAAAGTCTGCGGAAAAAGCGAAAAGATTATATCTCAATAAGCAAGCAATTGAATTATACGAGCGAGCTGAAGAATGTGCGGAAATGATAAATAACACTGTAAAAAAAATTTATTGTATTAAAGAAAAAAGTGAGATACTAAATCTGATTGGTGAAACTAAAAGTGCACTTGATGAGGTTGGCAAAGGGATTGAACTTTCCAGAAATATAATGGATAAAAAATCGGAGGCTGACTGTCTGATAGCAATTTCTGATATCTATGCCAATCTCAGTAGGTACGAAGATATGCTTGATTCAGCGTCAAAAGCACTTTCAATTTATAAAACAATCAATGATAAAAGGGGCGAAGCAGAGAGTCTCAATAATATTGGATATGCGTATGAACACTTTGGCGAATACAATAAGGCACTTGAATATTATAATAAATCTTTAAAGATTCAGGAACAGATAGACGACAGAGATGGACAGGCAGTGAGTTTGAATAATATCGGTATTGTATATATGAATTTTGGTGAATACAATAAAGCGCTTGAATTTCTTGTAAAATCTTTAAATATCCGTGATGAGCTGGAGGATCTGGCAGGGCAGGCAACAAGCCTTAATAATATTGGCACGGTTTATGACGACCTGGGCGAACATATAAAGGCGCTTGAATATTATAAAAAATCTTTAAAGATACAGGAAGAAATAAACGATATGGACGGTAAAGGCACAAGTTTGAATAATATCGGCTATTTGTTCTCCATTTTTGGTGATTATAAAAAAGCACTTGAATATTACATGGAATCCCTGAAAATCCGTATTGAAATAGGTGACAAAGACGGACAGGGAACAAGTTTATGGAATATAGGTGTGATTTATCGTAATATGGGTGATTACCAAAAAGCGCTGGAATACTTTATAGAATCGTTAAAAATTCGGGAAGAAGTAAATGATATTAATGGTCAGGTAGACAATCTATGTAATATAGGGAAAATATATATAAATGTCGCTTATTTACAAGATAGTGAATTAAAAACAAGATTTGTTTCAGAAAATTTCTTACTTGATGTTAGAAATCAGGTTGATCTGAAATATGCCTTATTAAATAAGGCACGGGAGTATATTACCAAAAGCGAGGACATTGCCAAAAAAAGAGGGCTGCAGAGATTATTCCCAATCATATATTTAATTTTTAGCGAACTTCTACTTGCAGAATGTAATATTTTAGACAATAAAACTGAAGTAAAAAAGATTAAATTGTCAAAGGCACTTAATTATGTTGAAAAATCATTGAGTCTTTCTGAAGAACTCCATTTAGAAAAAACGAAGGCACAAGCCTTTCTTATACAGGCACGAATTGAAACATTGTTAGGCAATCTGGAAAAGGCAGAAGAAAAATTTAATGTTGCAATCTCTATATTAGAACAGAAAGAGATACTCACTGAGATAGCACGGGCATACTACTATTATGGTGAAATGTTGAAGATTTTTAAAAAAAATAAGACAAAAAGCGAAATAGAAAAGGCAAATAAATATTTGCAAAAGGCAAAAGAGATTTTTATCAAATGTGATGCAAAGATTTGGTCTGAGAAATGCCGTAGGTTATTGGAAAAAATCTGAGTCCGCTACTTTGCTCAAATTATTTTTAGCGCTTAGACTGCCTGTTAATTATTATCGTCAACATACCAATAAAATCTAATCTGGAATATCTCCTTGCTAATTCTAATTTCCCCCTTTGAGAAGGGGAAATTTTATCTGCTTCGGTCAAATTCGTTTGACTCTAAGGTATTGAAAAATATCTGCAGACCAAGTTTGCCACTACGAGTCTTACGAAATTTCTATAGGTTTATTGAACCTAAAAGAAAATCATAGAGATGATTCAGAGCAGAAATGTACCCTTGACTGGATAAAAAAAATATATATAATTAAGAATTGTGAAGGGAGGTCTTATGAAGTATCTCTTTGCGCTCCTTTGTATTGGTGGTGTGCTTTTAAGTGCACCGATCTCAATGATTCACTACCGGTTTGATCCGGCACAAGGTGAGCCTGAAATCCCCGTGACTCTCAAGGGAACTCCACAGGAATATGACTACTACATCGTCCAGTTCACCGGTCCGGTCCTTGATGTCTATAAACAGGGAGTGATGGAATTGGGTGGAGAATTCTATTACTACATCCCGGAGTATGCCTTTGTTGTAAAACTGCCGAGTGCAAGGATTGATGAGATAAGAAATTTGCCACAGGTAAGTTGGGTCGGCTACTATCACCCTGCATACAAAATCTCTCCGAATATCGGCAAACATACCTTCAAGACACCGCAGCGAAAAAATGACCCAAAGTTAAGGCTCTGGATAACCCCATTCCCCAATGTGGATTTGGAAAGGTTGCTACGGGATATTCAAAATACGGATGCCCAGATAATTGAGGCAACCAAAAGAATTATTGAAATAAGGATTGATAAAGAGAGACTGAATGAACTTGCCCGAATCAACGGGATATTCTGGATTGAAGAGAAGCCCGAATGCTTTTTAATGAATAATATTACCAGGTGGGTAATCCAGACCAATGTCCAGAATGATACTACTGTCTGGGCACACGGGCTCCACGGTGAAGGTGAGATGGTTGGTTGTATGGACTCCGGAATTGACATCCTCCACTGCTTCCATCGTGACCCGGAAGGCGACCCACCGGGACCGAATCACCGCAAGGTAAAGGCATATCGGGAATATACCACACCCGCAGGTATGTATGACTTTTGTGAGCCCGGACACGGCACCCATGTTGTTGGCACAATCCAGGGTGATGACTATACCAATACCATTCCGGCCTATAATGGGATGGCTTATAAGGCAGTGATTACCTTCGGTGATATCCAGGATACATCTTGGAGTGCCTGTAATCTTGGTGCTGTATATCCACCAAATGATTTAACCACCGACTTCAATGCTGCTTACAATGATGGGGCAAGGGCACATACTAATTCCTGGGGTTCAACAAGTAATACCTACGATGCAATGGCACAGCAGGTTGACCAGGCAATGTGGAACCATAAAGATATGTTGATTCTATTTGCCAATGGGAACTCCGGACCAGATGCCAATACTGTCGGTTCACCGGCAACTGCGAAGAACTGTGTCTCGGTGGGAGCAACCCAGCAGGCACCGAATCAGAATAACATCGCTGATTTCTCCTCACGTGGTACTGCCTATGATGGCAGGACAAAACCAACGGTCTGTGCCCCGGGGGTAGGGATAAATTCTGCTGATAATCAGACCAGTCAATCCTGTTCCTATGTTGCATTTGATGGCACTTCAATGGCAACACCGGCAACCTGTGGCGCAGCACTTTTAGTTCGCCAGTATTATCGCCTTGGTTATTATCCGGGTGGTTATCAGGGTTCAGGCTCAAGCATCATTCCGTCTGCCGCGCTGATGAAATCAACCCTTATTAACTCAGCGGATAAGATGGGGTCCTTAACCTTCCCGGGTATTGAACAAGGTTATGGAAGGGTCAACCTCAACAATGCCTTATATTTTGCCGGTGAGGCAAGGAAACTATTGATAGAAGACAATGCCACAGGTCTCAGTACCGGTGGTTCCTGGTCAAAGCAGTTCCAAGTCAGCAGTTCAACGCAGTCACTCAAGGTGGTATTGTGCTGGACCGATTATCCCGCAGCCCAGAGTGCAAACCCGGCAATCGTAAATAATCTTGACCTCCAGGTCCAGGACCCGAATGGCAATATCTATCGTGGAAACTACTTTTCCGGTGGCTGGTCACAGCCGGGTGGAAGTGCGGATAATATAAATGTGGAGGAATTGGTCTGGATACAGACACCCACAATCGGAACCTGGACTGTGACTGTCCTGGGTACAAATGTCCCGCAGGGACCACAGCCGTTTGCAGTCACGATAACCGGTGATGCCAGTTTCACCGGAATTGCTGAGGGTAAATTTGAGGTTCAACTGCCCAGGTCCTTGAATGTAATTCCCAGTGTGGGCAGGGATAACTTCAAAATCTCCTACAATATCTACCGCTCGGGCCCGGTAAATCTAAGGATTTACGATGCCAGTGGTAGGTTGGTATATCAGAAATCAGAACCAATGGTCAAACCCGGTGCCTATGAAAGGATATTCTCCGCCAACAAAATCGCCAGCGGTGTCTATTTTGTCCGCCTTGATAGTGATGGTCTGATCGAAACCACTAAATTCCTGATTGTAAAGTAAAAAGAGAAGGGGGCACAAATTGTGCCCCCTTTTTTAATGTATAAACTCCCCTCAATAGACAAAGTTATCCAGACAATAGAAAACTTGAAACTCAAAAATGAAGAACGAGTGCTAATTCTTTTTTTTATCATTCTTTTGAGGAATCTCTTAGAATCCCAGTTTGAATTTCCAGGATATATTGGCTTTGTCAAGATACCCATAGACTCGTTCTTTGCCTTCTTTTTACACTTTCCTCTATTCTATATCGCACTCTTTTATAGCCTTTATCTTCTCCTTTCCTGGCTAAGGGGTGAGCAAGAAAAAATCCTGAATGTGCTCGTTATTGGATTCGGTATAATTTTGATTCCCCCTCTATTTGATTGTCTTATCTTAAAACGCCAATACCATATCTCTTATTTTGTTGATTTTGAATCGTATATCAAGGGATTGATGGGTGTTGTAGTACCCTGGATAAAGGGTGTTGAAGAGGTATCCTGGGGTCAGCGGATAGAGGTCTATTTAACAGATATTTTGGTCTTTTTTTACCTCCTGGCTAACAGACGGGGCATCATCCGCGCAATTGGGGGATTACTTTTAACCCACCTTATAATCGCCTGCTTTGGTGGTGTCGGTATGATTCTTGTTCCATTCACCCAAAAGAGTTGGCTTCTCTTTTCCCATCACCAGGCTTATATCCAGTTCTTTGGTATATATCTTTTGGTTGTATATACCTTAAGGCATAAGGAAATCTTATTAAGTTTGATTGAATCTAAGGAACTGATAACATTAATTGGACTGATTGTATTTACTACTGCTGGCTTCCTTTATTGTCTGAAATTGAATCTACCCCTCAATCTGCCACCTTTTCTCTTTTCTTCCCTCATTTCTCTCTATTTTCTGAATCTCGCATTTGTCCTCCAATACAATTCTCAAAATCTTTTATTGGGTGCCCTGGGATTATGCCTTGCCTTTTCGGTGCGCTATGAGGTATTTGTCCTGGCGGTCTTGTTGATTCTTATGCTCCACATAAAAAAGATTATAAGGCTATTGATTTTCAAGGGTATAGTTTCAGGTATGTTGGCAATTGCCAGTCTGTATATCGGTACTGCCGTCTTCTTCTTTTATAATACAATTTCGCTCACGCCACCAATCCTTGTTCTTGTTGTATTTCTTGTTGGCACCATCGTCGGTCTTAACAGGAAGCCGGTCGTCTGGCTCCCTGCATTTTCTGTGGTGATTATCACAGGCCTTTTTGCCCCGCCTCAGAAATCAATCAACGAACACATCAATTTATTATTGAGCAGTTCCCTATTTAAAGAAGGAAGATATAGAGATATTCCGGTAATCTTGAAGGATACTGAAAAGAATGATATTGTAAACTTTCTCATTGGTGCCTCACTGGTAAATTTAGGAAATGCCCAAAAAGGACTGGTCTATCTTGACCGCTGTAGTGAAGTCAATCGCGACATTATCGTTGCAAAACTCGCGGGTGCAAATCAGTGTGGTCAATTTGAGAGAGGGCTTGAGGCCCTGGAGCAAGGGCTCAGGAATGGAATAATGCCCGACGAACTTTATCTTGAAAAGGCAAGGCAGCTCATGCTGATGAATGAATTGGGTCAGGCAGAAAAATTTATTGATAGTGCCCTTGTCTTTGGTGCCCGGATGATAGACTGTTATAATCTGCTCGGGGATATATATAACCAGAAAGGAGAATATTCAACTGCAATCATAATTTATAAAAAGGCTCAGAAGATTGACCCCGGAGATTACTACGCCTATGCCCAGGAAGGTATGATACAGTTCTCTTTGAAAAATTACGATGGATCAATTCAATCGTTCCAAACCGCGATAAAACTAAATCCAAAAGACCCCTTTGTCCGCAATAATTTAGGTGTCGTCCTGAGAACAATCGGTGAATTCCCGAAGGCAAGGCGGGAATTTCTACTTGCCCTTGAACTGGCACCGGGATTTATTGAACCGCTTTATAATTTAGGTCTTATTGCGCTTGGTGAAGGTAAAACAGAAGAGGCAATTTACTGGCTTGAAAGGGCATTAAAGATAAATCCAGATTTTACACCGGCACAAAATACCCTCAAAGAGATTTTAAAATAGCCCGGGCTAATTTCAGGTTGAGTCGGTGGGATGTATTGCGGGCAGATATTACTCCAGCCAAGGGTTTTTGTAGCACAAAGAGGTCGCCAAGTAAATCAAGAATCTTGTGGCGCACCGGTTCATCGGAAAACCTTAAAGGCTCGGCACTATAGATCTTTTTTTTGGTTATACCAATACCATAAGGGGGTAAATCCTTTAATCTCGGGTCGGATTCATCGGTAAAGACAAAAGTCCGTGCAGGTGCAATCTCTTTTATATAACTCTCTTCGTTCACCAAAAACGAGAAATACTCACTCTTTATATATGGATGAGTTAACTCCATTTCAATTTGTAATTTGTCGTCGGATACGGGTTGATAATGGATATAAGAATCGCCTTCTTTTATGAATATCTCCTTCGCCCTTAAATAATTCAAGTCTTCTCTCTTAAAGGGAAGGAGAGGATTGATAAACGGTTTGCTGGAACCATCAAAAAAGGGAATCTCTTTGCTATGGACATCAATACGGAGATTGAAAAGTCGCAGACAATATAACACGGAAAACAGGTGTTCTACAACACCTACCGACCCAAGATATACAAGATGGCTCACTACTGAAAGATTATCAATATTTAAGGAAATGTACTGTAGGGGAACACCATCGCAATGAAAACAGAAGGTAAACCCGCTATCCTTTTGGATTCTGATTTCACCTGCAGTACCATTCAGGCAGGGCCCCCGAATAATAACAGTCATCTATTCTTCAATCTGATGGTAGAGTCGGGCAAGTGCCCGCAGGACAAGTTTATGCCGACGGGCCGGGATGCCTGAGTATTGCTCATTGGCAATTAAATCTTTGAATACCCCGCTTTTTGCATAGACTACTGTATTATCGCCGATCTTTAAGTGGTCACTAACCCCCACCTGTCCACAGAGGATTACATTGTTACCAATTTTGGTTGAACCAGCAATGCCGGTCTGACCCATAATCAAACAATTCTTGCCAATTTTAACATTGTGTGCAATGTGTACAAGGTTATCAATCTTTGTTCCTTTGCCAATCGTAGTATCGCCGATTGTACCCCGGTCAATTGCTACATTGCTGCCAATCTCAACATAATCAGCAATATCCACCCCCCCGATATGTCTTATTCTCTTATAACTACCCTTATTTATATAACCAAATCCTTCCTTCCCGATTACGGTGTGGGCTCCGATCTCAACAAAGTTGCCGAGTTTGGTATTTTTGTATATTACTACTCCCTGACCGATAGTACAGTTTTTGCCAATTATTACCCCTTCATCAACATAGGCACCGGCACCAATAAATGTTCCGCTACCGATTTTTACACCCCTTTTTATAGTCACATAAGGCTCTATAACACAGAATTTCGGAAGGTTGATTTGTTTATCAATCCACGAAAGTGGCGATATCTCTCTCTTTTTGATTTTACCGGTGAATCTTTTAAGCAATTGATACATTGCACGGCGCGGGTCTCTGACGACAATACCGCTCTTTCCCCTTATCTCTTTTCTTGCAATCACCGCCCCGGCCCTGGTCTTGATGCTGCTATCAAAGAGAAAGGCGAGGTCATCCGGGCCGGCCTCTTCAGGAGGAAGGATATTTTTTATCAAGAAATCTTTTCTTCCATATAACACTCCATTTACAATCCTTGCGACCTCAATGAGTTTCATGCCAGAATGCTAATCAATAAAATCAAGATGTCAAGGGCTGAATAAGACTATATCTTTGTATAGGAATTTGAAAAATTCCTATACAATGGTAATGAAATTTTTCATTATAGTTAAAAAAACCACAAGATATTCAGGGGAGGATGATATGAAAATGGTCTACGCACAAAGAGATGGTTTGCTATATAGCGGGGGTTTTCAGGGGGTATCCCCCTGAATATCTTGAATGAAGTCATTGACATTTTGCAGTATTTATCTATAATTCCCTATGAAAATATTAGTTACCAGCGCCCTACCTTATGCGAATGGCGATATTCACTTAGGCCATCTTGCCGGTGCCTATCTACCTGCAGATGTATATACCCGTTATCAAAGGTTAAAAGGACGGGATGTAATCCATATCTGCGGGACCGATGAACATGGTGTGCCCATAACTGTGATGGCAGACCAAAAGAAAAAGTCTCCCAAGGAGATAGTAGATTTCTATCATCAATCAATAAAAAGGTCTTTTGAAGCGTTTGGCATCATCTTTGATAACTTCTCCCGGACCACCATCCCCCTCCACTATAAACTTGCCCAGGATTTTTTCATCAGGATATATAATAATGGCTATATCTACCCCAAAGAGAGCGAGCAATTCTTCTGCCCGAAGTGCAATCGCTTTCTGCCTGACCGGTACATCACCGGTCGTTGTCCTCGCTGTGGTATTGACGGTGCAAAGGGAGACCAGTGTGAAAATTGTGGAAGATGGCTTGAACCCTTCCAATTGATTGAGCCCCAATGTCTGATCTGCGGTTCAAGACCACAAAGACAGAAGACCACCCACTGGTATTTCCGCCTCTCCCAGTTTCAGGAAAAACTGGAAAAATGGATTGAGGAAAAGAGAAACTGGAAGGAGCCGGTTCTGACATTTGTCAAAGGCTGGCTAAAGGAAGGGCTTGAGGACCGGCCAATCACCCGGGATATGACCTGGGGTGTGCCGGTTCCCCTTGAGGAGGCAAAAGGGAAGGTATTATATGTCTGGTTTGATGCACCAATTGGTTATATCTCTTCCACAATGGAGTGGGCAGAAAAGAAAGGTGAACCAGATTTATGGAAGGAATACTGGTTAAATCCCCAGACTAAACTCGTCCACTTCATCGGTAAGGACAACATCGTCTTTCATGCCTTGATCTGGCCCGCGATGCTTATGGCTTATGGTGATTATATTCTTCCAGCTGAAATTCCGGCAAATCAATTCTTAACCCTGGAGGGAGAAAAACTTTCTACCAGTAGGAATTATGCAATCTGGCTGCCGGAATATCTAAAAGATTTCCCGCCCGATTCACTCAGGTACACGCTGATTCGCAATCTCCCCGAGACCAGGGATTCAGATTTTACCTGGCGCGACTTCCAGACCTGGCATAATAACGAACTCGCTGACATTCTTGGAAATTTTGTTAATCGGGTTTTAGTATTTATCCAAAAATACTACAATTCCAATGTTCCTACTGCGGCATCATTCACGGAAAGGGAAAATCAGATACTCAACTTATTACATACCGCTCCCGAGGTGATCGGTGATAAGATTGAAAGGTTTGAATTCAAGGGTGCGCTTCAGGAGTTATTGAAGATTGCCCAGGAAGGCAATAGGTACTTTGACCATCAGGAACCCTGGATAACCCGCAAGACCAATCCTTTGATCTGTGAACGAACGATGTATATCTGTATGAAGATGATTACCTCACTCGCCCTCCTTTCTGAACCATTCCTTCCTTTCACCGCCCAGCGGATTAAAAAGATGATAAACTTCAAAGAACAGAAATGGGACGATATTAGCTCGCCCCTGGTAAGCTCCAGCATTGGTGAAATTGGCGTCTTATATCAGAAACTTGATGATAGTATCATCAATATTCAAATTGCCAAATTGAAGCAGAGGGAAATTGGCATTGAAGAATTTAATAAGATTGAATTGCGCACGGCGAAGATCCTCAACGCCCAGCTTGTTCCTGGCTCTGACCACCTTATTCAATGCGAGATTGAAGTGGGAAAAGAAAAAAAGACAATAGTTGCGGGCATCGGCAAAAAGTATAAACCCGAAGAATTGGTTGGTAAGACCATTATTGTAGTCAACAACCTTAAACCGGTTGTTTTAAAAGGGGTATTATCTCAAGGTATGCTCCTGGCTGCCCAGGATAAGGATAATCTTGTCCTTTTAACCACCGACAAACCAATCGCATCGGGTGCCGTGGTGAAATAGAAGGAATAAAGGCTATCGGAAAATTAGGGTATCAGAATGCCATGACCGATACCCACTGCCATCTCATTGACCCTCAATTCCACAAGGACCTTGATGAAGTCATTTTCCGAGCGAAGAAGTCCGGTATAACAAGAATAATAAATATCGGCTATGACCTGCCCACAAGTCGGGCGGCAATTGAGATAAATAGCAATTATCCCTGGATCCTGCCGGCGATAGGATTCCATCCCAATGAAACCGCGGAAGATTCAATAACAAAAATTCCGCACCTGGAAGATATCCTGAAAGAAAAAAAGGTAATTGCCGTCGGCGAGACCGGACTTGATTACTATCGAGATTTCTCGCCGAAAAAAGCACAGCAGGAATTATTTCGGCAACATATTTCTCTTGCAAAAAGATATCAACTTCCCTTGATCATCCACACCCGAAATTCTTTTGAAGATGTTGTGAAAATTCTGCGGGAGGAAAAATACGATCGCGGCGTATTCCATTGCTACAGTGGGACTTACGAGCAGGCAAAGGAGATTATCAGCCTGGGATTCTATCTTGGTTTTGGGGGAGTCTTGACCTACTCGCGGAGGGTTCGCGAGGTCTTTCAGCGACTTCCCCTAAATTGTATTCTTTTAGAAACCGATGCCCCGTTTCTGTCACCACAGGGGCACCGTGGAGAGCGGAATGAACCTGCCTTTATAACCGAGACAGTAAATGTCGCCAGCGCTATTCATAAGATGCACCCTGAGGAACTAACTGAAATTACCGACCAGAACGCCCAGCGACTTTTTATGCCCGAGTAATTAAATGGCAAAGAGACTGGGTCAGCATTTCCTTACGAGCCCCGCCATCGCCCGGAAGATCGCCCAGTTCGCAAAGATTGAAGACAGGGTGGTGGTTGAGATCGGTGCGGGTAAGGGCATGCTCACCCGCCACCTTGCCCACTATGCCAGGGAGGTGTTTGCAATTGAGATTGACCCTGAACTTGCCTTGAGGTTAAAGCAAAAAAATCTTCCCAATGTTACAGTCTTGAATCAGGATTTTTTAAAGACTGATATAGCGCAATTCAAAGGCTGTGTGATAGTTGGCAATATTCCTTATTATATAACAACCCTGATTCTTGAGAAACTTATTTCTGAAAGGCAATTTTTTGATAAGGCAATTCTGACCGTGCAGAAAGAATATGGTGCACGACTTATTGCCAAGCCTGGTACTTCCTTTTATGGTTCAATCACCTTATATGTAAATTACTATCTTACCGTGCGTAAGGGATTTTTGATTCCGGCGCGTTTTTTTTCTCCCCAGCCCAGGGTGAGTGCAATGGTTATCGCCCTGGGGAAAAAACCAATTATATCTTCGGTCAAGTCGGAAGAGGAATTCTTTAGATTTATCCAGGGGGTCTTCCGGTATCGGCGTAAACACTTGAAAAATTCCTTGAGTTATTATTTGGGTTTTGTCCCCGAGAACCTTGATGAATCAATTGCCCGAAAGAGGCCGGTTGACTTAGAACTTAAGGATTTTGAATACCTTTATCATCTGGTGTATGAGAAATATCCTTAAATCTGGTGTAGTAATGAAGGTAATCATTGAGGATGTAACGGATTTAGAATCGAGTATCAAAAAGGTCTTTAATTATTTCAACTGTAAAAATTTAGCGAATAAAAATATCTTTATTAAACCCAATATGCTCAGGATTGCCCATCCTGATGAGTGTATCATCACCGACCCGCGGTTGCTGGGCAGGGTCACGGAATTACTCCTTGAATCTGGTGCGGTGGTGATGGTGGGAGACAATCCAATACCCCAAGGACTTGATGAAATTGAGGTGGCAAAGAGATGCGGTTTATTTTCGGCAAGTTGCGGTACCTTCAGGAATATCGGGAGATTTGTAAAAAGGGTTAAATTAAAGAATAAGAAGGTAAAAGGGGTATATGTCTCCAAAGAAATCCTGGAATGTGATATACTCATTTCCATCCCCAAATTCAAGACCCATGAGCTCACAACCTTGAGTCTTGCCATAAAGAATCAATTTGGAATAATCCCGGGCGGTTTGAAACCGAAACTCCACTCTGAATGTTTCAGATTGGAAGACTTTTGCAATCTGCTTATTGATATATATCAAATCCGCCCTCCGGATCTGATAATTATTGACTGTATCAAGGTTCGTGATGCCCGGGGCAGGTTATATAATCCCAATAAACTCATTGCTGGTGATAATGGCTTTGCAATTGATTATGTCTGTTCTTTGCTGGCGGGCATAGACCCCGCTACAAACCCGCTGGTCAATATTGCCTTAAAGAAGAAGTTATTTGAACCCCGATCAGTTGAAATCATCGGCAACCTTGAGCCGATAAAAGACTTCGCTACACCATTTTATTTCCCCCTGCGCGGAGTATTTGCCAATCTGGGCAATTTAATTTTCTCAAAATTTGCCAGCTATAGACTCCCGGTATTTAATCAGAAATATTGTAACAACTGTCGTCTTTGTGAAAATGTCTGTCCATCCCGGGCGATTCAATCAAAAAAAATTGACTACAAAAGATGTATCAAGTGCTATTGCTGTATTGAGGTCTGTCCCAATAACGCCATTGGACAAAAATTAAAAATCCTTTGAATATAAAAATGTATGAAAATTCACCACCGAAGATAATCGCTGTCTTTATTTTCTTTGCTCTTACGGCTATGATATTTGCCCTACTGTCAAAGGAAGTGTATGAAGAGGATTCAATAACCCATTTTCTTTTAGCAAAATATTCTTTTAAACACCCCTGGGCATTTGTTGATATCTGGGCAAGACCGCTACCTACCCTGTTCCATTCCCTTCCTTCCCAGTTCGGAGTTATGGCATCAAAGATTATGCAGATTCTTATTACATTTTTAAGCGGCTTATTCCTTTTAAGACTCGGGCGCATAATAGAGTTAAAATATTACGATCAACTATTGGTTTTTTTCTTCTTCCAGCCTTTTTTATTTTTAACTTCATACAATATTCTCACCGAACCATTCTTTGCCTTAATTTTGGCAATCTTTTTATATTTACTCTATAAAGGCAAAAACACCCTTTCTCTTTTAATCCTCTCTTTCCTTCCCCTTTCCCGTCCTGAGGGCTATCTAATTTTCCCTGTGGTTTTGATATATCTCATTATAAAGAAAATCTTTAAATTGTATCATCCGATAATTATGCTTACAGGGAGCATCCTCTGGTACTTGGGTGGGGTTCTAATTTTTTCAAACTTCCGCTGGTTTATTCTCTATTTCCCCTGGCGGGGAAATCCGGGCTATTATGGTTTTGGTGGTCCATTTGATTATCTCACAGTCTTCCCGCTGGCGATATCCTTTATCACCCTACCCTTTTTGCTCGTGGGTTTTTGGAAGACACTTAACAGAAGATTCTGGCTGATTCCGGTAGCCTTTATTATCTATTTATCTTTCTTTTCCTATATCTGGTATAAGGGACTCTTGCGGGCAATGCTCTGTCCCCGCTATTTTGCAATTCTCTCACCATTAATCGCAATTATGCTCGTAAAGGGAATGGAGGTCATCCCTGAAAAAATCGGCAGGATAATTCTATTGTGCTATATAATAATTTCTCTTTATATCGTCCATATTTTCTTTCCCTTCAAGACCTATCCTGACCACCAGACTATTAAAGAGGTATTTTACTGGTATGAAGAGAATGTCAATAAAGATGCCAAGATAATCTGTTCCTTTCCTTATTTTTACTACATTGCCCGAAAGGACCCTTACGATTTTGAAAGACATCCGGCTGCAAAGATAGAAAATGTATTACAACTTAACAATGATGATATCGTTATCTGGGATAATAATTTTATGGTAAGAGAACTCCCTATTGATTCTCTGAAGAAGAGCGGTTTTGAAGAAATAAAGGTATTCAAAAATGAAAATAACTTTATTGTAAAGATTTTAAAAAAATTCCAATGAAACTCCCATCGATTCGGTAACTTTATTTAGTGAGTCTATTATGTTATAATATTAGAATCTAGGAACCTGAATCTCCTACCTAACTGACTTTAAGAAGACTGTTAACATAACCCCAGCAGCAAGTGAAAGTCCTGCACCAAAAAGCAGGGCAATGTTAAAACCAAAATTCTGCCACAGAAATCCCATCAGGAGATTTGCCGGTAATAATGTAAGACCCACAACCGTATGATAAAGACCGAAGACCGTGCCGCGGTGCTGGGGTGATGTTATATCCGCAACAAACGCCCGCAAATTTCCTTCGGTAAAACCATAATACAGTCCATAAATTGCAAAGATTATCCACACCAGTAAAACAGTTTTGTTAATTGCCAGAGAGGCGTAGGTAATGGTGTAGATAAGAAAGCCAAATACTATCGTCTTTTTTCTGCCAATTTTGTCGGAAAGAATCCCTGATGGATATGACCAGATAAAGTAAGAGATGTTGAAGACAAGCCATAGAATGGGAATTAAAGGGACACCCAGACCCAACTCCTTTGCCCTCAATAGTAAAAATGCATCAGAAGAATTGCCCAGGGTAAAGATGATCATAATAATCAAGAAGGTCTTTAATTGGGGATTGAGTTCCTTAAAAGAAAACCTGAAAGTCTGTTTGGTCTGGAGAATAACCTCCTTCACACCAAAGATGATAAAGAGAATAGCGATAAAACCGGGGATGAAGGCAAGGGCAAATAAGAGGCGATAATTTTGATTAGAAAATGAGAGGATAAGAAATGCCAGAAGCGGACCCAATATTGCACCCATTGTATCCAGCGCCCGATGAAAGCCATAGGTGCGACCATAAAAGGCTTCAGCGGTTGAATCCGCAATCAGGGCATCCCGGGGAGCGGTTCTGATTCCCTTGCCAAAACGGTCAGCAAATCTGACGACCAGGACATGCCATCCCTGGGTTGCCAGGGCAAGGAGGGGTTTGACAATTGCGGAGAGGGTATAGCCAACAAAGATAAATAACTTCCTTTTTTTGTAGCGGTCTGAGATATAACCCGAGAATGTCTTTAGGATGCTGGCAGTTGATTCGGCTATTGCCTCAATCAATCCAATAAAGACCGGTTTTGCCCCAAGCACTTCTTTTAAGAATACCGGAATTATTGCATAGGACATCTCGGTTGAAAGGTCGGTAAACAGGCTGACCAGCCCGAGTATAAGTATATTTCTTGTCAAAAATGGATAAAAGGCTGATTTATTGACTTTTTCCGCCATTATTTTGTAAGTTTGAGTTCAACGGTATCTACGCCTCCATATAGATTTAAATACCAATATTGCCTGGGCCAGCCCGGGTTATCAATACTATCAATCATCACCGCAACAATCTGACTTCCCTGATAACCGCTTGTTGCATAACAGACACTATCCATTTCAAAAAAACCTGGCTGGGAATCAATAGAATAGCCAGTGGTGTCCCTTCTGAATCGGTAATAGCTGGTATTTTCCGGATTGATATCCCTTACCATCAGGATGATTCCATTTATTCCGGTGGTATCATATTTCATCCAGCCATATAAATGGGTAAAATAGAGTTCTTCTTTTTCAGTGCAACTAAAAATGGTAAATAAAGTTATAATCAAAAGAATTGTATTCTTCAAATGGCCTCCCTTTGTGTAATTCTATTCAGAAGATATGAAAAGTCAACGATAATCTAACAAGATACAAAATTCTAAAAAAGTTTCACAATTTTTTATACTCAAAAAATGGTGCAAATTGCCAAGGTGCTTGAATATTCGGGAAAAATCATTATAATTAGCCGTGAAGATTTTAATCCTGGCGGTTCCCATTGGTGCCGGTCATTTGAAGGCGGCAAATGCAATAAGGCAGGGAATAGTAAGGATTAATCCCGGGGTAGAAGTCAGAATGGAAAATTGCTTTCAATGGGTACTGCCGATTTATGGATTTATGTATAAGAATATCTATGAATTCGGTCAGAAGAATGCATTATGGTTATTAAAAATTTTATATCAGGGGATGGGGGTAAAGTCCGGAGGCGATAAGACCCTTTATAGATTCCATAAGATAACCGCCCACCGGTTCTCTGCACTGCTTGAGGAATTCAGACCCGATTATATCCTCTGTACTCATTTCTCGCCCGCGTATTACTCGGCATTATACAAAAAATATTTCAATTATAAAATTGGTGTGGTGGTGACTGACTATTACATCCATCCGCACTGGGTGAATAACGAAATAGACGATTATTTTATTCCCAATGAAGATTTGCAGGAACAATTATTGAATTATGGTGTCAAAGGAGCAAGAATATATCCGTTCGGAATTCCCGTAAATCTCTCACTGGAAGGTGATATTGATAAAGATATGGCACGCAAGCGGTTTGCTTTGTCAAAAGATAGAATTTCAGTTGTAGTAATGGGGAGCAAGGTCTTTGGTGGTGAATGGTTTGAGATTGTCAGGGAGATTGTTGATTTTGATTATGACCTGCTTGTCTTGTGCGGCGAGAATAAGGAGGCAATGCAGAAGATAAAGGCAATTAAAGGTAAGGCAAAATTGAGGGTCTATGGTATGGTGGATAAAATTCAGGAATTGATCGCAGTCTGCGATATCCTGATCACCAAGGCGGGTGGTATTACAACAACCGAGGCGACAAGGGCTGGACCGTGTCTGTTGTTTGCCAATTCCATCGCCGGACTGGAAGATAAAAATGAAGAATTCTTCATCAGGCACAATGCCGGTCTGCGGATTGATAAAAAAAATGCGAAGGAAGTTATTTCAGATTTGCTCAGCCATCAAGAAAGGATTGCCCAGATGCGTAGGAATCTCTTAAAACTCGGTAAACGGAATTCAGCAATAAATATCGCCCGGACAATACTGGAATATGAAAATAGTCCTCGCTATTGATTGGATAAATCCGGAAGAGATATGACAGTTGGGATTGGGTTGGGAAATGGGATAAGGTACTTGTCTTTTCTTTGTTAACGGGTTTTGTTTATCTTCCTTGAGGAAATCAATCGGGAAAGGGGATAGGTATTTACAACATCATCCTTTTCCAGCCAGCCACGCCGGCAGGTGGCAACACCAAACTTCATCCAGAGAAGTTCATTAAGTCCATGGGCATCAGTTCCCAGACTGATCTTTATTCCCATCTCCTTTGCCCTTTTTAAATTTACATCATTTAAGTCAAGCCTGTCCGGATAGGCATTGCATTCAAGCCAGGTTCTCGTTTCTGCGGCCTTTTTCAGGATCTTATCAAGGTCAATTGTATAACCCTCCCTTTTTGAGATAAGCCGGCCGGTCGGATGTCCGATTATATCAACATATGGATTTTCCATAGCCGAACAGATCCGTTCGGTGACATTCTTGGTAAAACCCTGATGGATTGAGGCAACGACCAGGTCAAATTCCTTTAAGATTTTATCCGGATAGTCAAGTTTACCATTGCCCAGTATATCAACCTCTATTCCTTTTAAGATTTTTATCTTTTTGAATTTCTTATTCAGATTTTCAATCTCTTCCCACTGTTTGTATAACCTTTCTATCTCAAGGCCATGGGCATATCTTGCTGATTGAGAGTGGTCAGTGATAAGGATATATTCGTATCCCAATTTTTCACAGAATTGGGCAAGTTCCTCAATACTGGCAGTTGAGTCGGAATAGTTTGAATGCATCTGGAGGTCGCCCCTGATATCGCTCAATTCTATAAGTTTGGGAAGGGCATTCTTCTGCGCCATTTCCACCTCACCGCGGTCCTCTCGCAACTCCGGAGGAATCCATTGAAGACCAAGGACTTTATAGACCCCCTCTTCATCTTCCCCGGCAATTGCCTTTTCACCCTTAAAGACACCATATTCATTCAACTTCCATTTCTTTGCCACGGCAATCGTGCGCAGTTTGACATTGTGTGCCTTTGAGCCGGTGAAATACTGCAGTGCCGCACCAAATGACTTCTCATCAACAATTCTAATATCCACCTGGATGCCACCCTCAACGATAATTGAACTCTTTGTCTCGCCGGCGGATAAAATCCGTTCTGCCTTTGGATACTTTGTAAATACCTCAGTAATCTTTTTGTGGTCTTTTCCGCTGACAAGGATATCAATATCGCCGATCGTCTCCTTCCAGCGCCGCAAAGAACCCGCCGGTGAGATATTCTTTATCGGCGCATTCTCTTTTAAGTATGCTATCACGCCGCTGGCAACTTCCTCGGCAAGGGCAATTGGTAGACGCTCCTGACTGTGTTCATACAACTCAATTCCCTTTTTGATATTTTCAACTTTCTTTTCACCCATCTGGGGTAATTTTGCCAGACTGCCGTCTTCAATTACCCGCTTCAAATCCGCGAGGTCTTTTACTCCGAGATGTTTATTTGCCAGGGCAAGGGTCTTGGGACCCAAATTCTGGATATTCAATAGTTCAAGGAGGGTTGGCGGAATTCCCTTTGTTGCCTCAATATATTTCTGCATCTTTCCGGTCTTCAAATACTCATCAATCTTTTTGGCGATTCCCTCACCAATCCCGGGCAGATCCTTTAGCCTGTTTTCTCTATTTAATACCTCAACATCCTCAATCAATTCATCAAGAACCTTTGCTGCCTTGCGGTATGCTACAACCCGAAAGACATTCTCACCCTTATATTCAAGGGCATCCGCAATCTGATTGAAGATTCGGGCGAGTTCCTTATTCTTTTTCATAATCTTTAATTTTGCTTTTTATACTACCCTGTCTGACTTTTACTGCCAGCCGCCATAGACCAAAGGGAATATAGAATCCCAAAAGTGCGCATACGGTCGTGATGGTAATAATAAGACCAATGGTAAAATGGATTGACTTATACTCAAAGATAACCTTATGTGGACCTGGATTCAAATATACTGCACGGAATGTATAATTGGCTCGATAAAGTTCTTTTTCTTCTTTATCAACATAGACCCGCCAGTCCGGATGCCAGTTATCGGTTAAAACCAGAAATCCAGAATGGGAGCAATTAGTTTCACAGACAATGCGATTTGGTGAATATTCAAGGATTTTTACCTCATAAAAAGAGAAGGTATCTGTGCCGGATAAAACCCCGGGGTCTTTATTGAGCAATACTGACCTTTTATGATTAAATCTTTCAGACTTCATATATTCAAGAGTCTCTTCTTCTTTAAGCACGCGGTGGTCACCGACGATATAGGCGCGGGGCAGGACACTATCATTCTGATATACGGTATGCTGATAACCTCTGTAGACTGGTCTGAACCGATTAAGGTAGTTCTTGATCATCAAGATGATACGCTGGGAATTCGGGTCATAACCCGATATGTCATCGGGGAGGTTTGGGGCAATGATATATTTAAGGTTTAATAGATCAACAAACTTCGGATATGAAATCAAATTTTGTGGATTGAACATTACACTCATGCCAGCACCGATTAAATCCTGATAGCGCTGAATAGGGTTGGCGATATAACCACCTGCACTCTGGATGTTGTGATATAAAAGATATGAATCCCGGTCATGTTCACCACGCATGCCATATTGAAAGGGAAATACCCTGAAGATATCTTGGTCTTTCTTTAAGAAATTTACGACATCGTCTGCTTTATAATATACCTCCGGTGCTGGTCCTGAAGGTAGATATTTCGCCATCACTGGCAACTGGTGAATGAGCGTAAGACCACAAAATATAAGTGTAGCAGTGGAAATTGAAAGCCTTTGATTTATTGCAAGATAGAGAAAGATAATTGTTAAGACAGTAAATATCAGAGTGACAAATGCGCCGCTATAATAAGAAGCAAGATTCCTTTGGAAATAGACTATCTTCTCACCTGCCTCAGCATGTCCAATTGCTGGGGCAATTAAAAAGAGGATGATTATTAAAGAAAAGAAGATTACTACACTGGTAATTATAAATTTCTTTCTTTCAATTTTCTTCTGGATAGCAATTTCCTCAAAACCAGTTGCCCCGATAACCACCACACTGAAAGAAACAAGATAGAATGCGAGCCCGGGTGCCCGCATTAACTTAAATCCGGGAATCAGTTCATAGAAGAGCCGATGCACAAAGGTTGAACCGCCAAAGGAGTATAAAAGGGAAACCAAACCCGCAAAGATAAAGAATTTTACATAACTCTTCTTGTAGCAAAATATCAAGGCGAAGACAGCAAAGATTATCATAACCACACCGAAGAATTCGCTGTGCAATTTCATCGGATTTTTACCCCAGTAGTTTTCCATACCACCGGAAAAATTGGAAACAAGAAGGTCAAGAATTTCCACTGGCGGCAGATTCCAGCTTGCTGCATATTCATATCCCCTTTCAACACCACGGGCAACCGCCTTCATTCCACCCATAACCGGCAGCCAGACCGCCGCCATCAGCAGGCAGACAAGGACGATTGAAAATGCACCATAGCCGAATATCTTTAGATAGTCTTTTTTTACTAATTCCTTTCTCCGGGCGATTAAGAAGTGTATTACATAAACAACCAAGACAATGAGCCCATAATAGGAAATCTGAAAATGCCCCTGATAGAATCCAAAGGCGATGGCGATACCGAGCAGGACAAAGTAGTTAAACTTTCTTGTATTCAATGCCCGATGGAGCAAGAATAGAATCAAACCGAATACTGCAATACTCGCCGCCCTTCCGGTATGCCCGGCCTCCGGGGTTGTCGCAAGATTACCAATCCATTGATAGACAAATGCGCCGACTGCCGCAGAATACTTTGAAAGGTTGAGCTCTTTTAAATAGAGATACATACCCAGCCCAGCAATAAAGAATAGAATGATAAATGTTATACAATGGACGATTTGAGGTGGAAATAGATATCTTAACTGGGCAAGGGGTGCTAATTGACCACCGACCGGTGAACCGAGTGCGGGGAAACCACCAAAGACCATCGGGTACCAGAATACAAAACCTCCATGTTCAAGGGCATATTTCTCAAATGGATAGCCATCAAGGAGATAGTCTGAACCAGCGATCATTTTTTCGGTGGATAAAAACGGGGTAAAATAGACCAAAGGGATTAAAAATAAAAGGATTATTATTATCTTCTCCCAGTGGATATTTATGAAATTTATTTTCTCAACCTTGAGTTTATCTTTCTTCGCCATTTGGGGAAGTATAACCAAAACATCCTTTATGTCAAGTTTGATTGCGATTTCGGTTATAAAAATCATTCCTTGTCCCCTTCCATCAAGGGAGGAGAAATATTTATTATTTCGGTTATTCACAATCTACTCACATTCCAGTTTACTGTAAAATATTGAAAATCCGCTAATCTTCTCAAATATTGCGAATTTGAGTTTAATAAATTGGAGAGGACTCAGCAACCCCACCCCTTGACAAATACAAAATTTTGGATAGAATTTAGAATATTATAATTATCAGTGTAATCTCTGTGCCTAAATTATTATCTGGATAAGGCTGATGCCTTAGGATAAATATGGTGCCTTTTTATGGTATAAGCACCGAGTTATCTGGTACTATTGAGCCTATAGGAATCTACATCATTTTTATCTAACGACTCAATAATATCACTTAGCCAACCATAAAAAATCACACCCGAAGCAATATCTAAATAAGGGGAATGGGAAACCCCTTAAGTGTTCAAAATCAAATAAAAGGAGGTATAATGAAACCCATAAACAATGATTTGCTTAATGGCAAATCAGTCAGCGTTGTAATGTTATTGTTTGCAGTAATGGTCTATGCAGGTTACTGGTCACATAAAATTGTTGATGCCACTGGAGTTGTTGGTCAGTATACTTCCGTTGCCCTGGATGCCAATGGTAATCCCCATATCAGTTATTATGATTACACAAATGGCAACCTGAAGTATGCCAGAAAGACCGGCGCTTCCTGGACCATTGAGACCGTTGATACAACAGGTAGTGTTGGCTATTATGCCTCAATTGCCCTTGATGCCTATGGTAATCCCCATATCAGTTATTATGATTACACAAATTATGACCTGAAGTATGCCAGAAAGACCGGCGCTTCCTGGACCTTGGAAACGGTTGATGGTTTCACCAGTAATGTTGGTCTGTATACTTCCATTGCCCTTGATGCCTATGGTAATCCCCATATCAGTTATTATGATTACACAAATTATGACCTGAAGTATGCCAGAAAGATTGGCACTTCCTGGACCATTCAAACTGTGGATGCAACAGGCTCTGTTGGCTCTTATACCTCAATTGCCCTTGATGCCTATGGTAATCCCCATATCAGTTATTATGATAACACAAATTATGACCTGAAGTATGCCAGAAAGATTGGCACTTCCTGGGCCATTCAAACTGTGGATGCAACAGGCTCTGTTGGCTCTTATACCTCAATTGCCCTTGATGCCAATGGTAATCCCCATATCAGTTATTATGATTACACAAATGGCAACTTGAAGTATGCCAGAAAGGCCGGCGCTTCCTGGACTTTTGAGAACGTTGATACCATCGGAGTTGTTGGTGTGTATACTTCCATTGCCCTTGATGCCAATGGTAATCCCCATATCAGTTATCAGGATTACACAAATTATGACCTGAAGTATGCCAGAAAGACCGGCGCTACCTGGACCATTGAGACCGTTGATGCCGACGGACTTATTGGGGAGTATCCCTCAATTGCCCTTGATGCCAATGGTAACCCACATATCAGTTATTTTGATGACACAAATTGGGATTTACGGTATACGACTACTGCAGTTACGGTTACCTATCCCAATGGTGGCGAGGTATGGTCTGCAGGTGAACAGCAAGTAATTCTCTGGGATGGTGCAGGTGAAGTTGATATCTATCTTTCAACTGATGGTGGTAATTCCTATTCTTTGATTGTAAATAATGTCTTTGGTGGTGCATATTCCATCACTGTTCCCAATACTCTTACAAATAGTGCGCTGATAAAGATTCTGCGTGATATCCTTTATTCTGAAGATTTCTCTGATGCATATTTTACAATTCAGAACCCTATTCCCGTCAGAACATTTAGAAAAATAACCGTTGATGCCACAGGAAGTGTTGGTTCTTATACTTCCATTGCCCTTGATGCCAATGGCAACCCACATATCAGCTATTATGATGTGACTAATACTGATTTAAAGTATGCAAAGAAGATTGGTAGTAGCTGGAGCATTGAGACCGTTGATGCCACAGGTGATGTTGGTCAGTATTCCTCAATTGCCCTTGATGCACAGGGTAATCCCCATATCAGTTATTATGATAACACAAACTTTGATTTGAAGTACGCAAAGAAGGCCGGGGCTACCTGGACCATTCAAACCGTTGATGCCACAGGCACTGTTGGCTCGCATACCTCAATTGCCCTTGATGCCAATGGTAATCCCCATATCAGTTATTATGATAACACAAACGGTGATTTAAAGTATGCAAAAAAAACCGGCTCTTCATGGACCATTCAAACCGTTTATGCCACAGGAAGTGTTGGTCAGTATTCCTCAATTGCCCTTGATGCACAGGGTAATCCCCATATCAGTTATTATGATTTGACAAATACGGATTTAAAATATGCGCGCTGGACTGGCAATGACTGGACCATTGAGACTGTTGATACATCAGGCGATGCCGGCATGTGGAACGCAGTTATCTTAGATGCCAATGGCAATCCCCATATTAGTTATATCGGCAGTTTCGGGGCAGACTTCGATTTGAAGTATGCAAAAAAGATGGGAACTTTCTGGACAATCGAGCTCGTTGACACAACAAGTACTTCTTTTTGGATTACCTCAATTGCCCTTGATGCACAGGGTAATCCCCATATCACTTATTATGATGGCCAAAAGTTTGATTTGAAGTATGCAAAGAAGATTGAAAACTCCTGGGTCACTCAAACCATTGATGCCACAGGTGATGTTGGTCTGTATACTTCCATTGCCCTTGATGCCAATGGCAACCCACATATCAGCTATTTTGATGACACCAATGATGATTTAAAGTACACAACCACTGCATTGAATATCATAAATCCCAAAAGTGGTGAGACCTGGAATGTTGGTGCCAATGCAACAATAAGATGGGCAGGTCCAAGGGATGTTGATGCCTATCTCTCCTTACAGGGTGGTGATGACTGGACACCCTGGCTCTCTAATATTGCCGGCACAGCAGAAGGTGATTCTTATTATTATACAGTCCGAGTCCCCCATTTTCCAACACGATTTGCCCGTTTGAAACTGGTCTATAACAAATTTGACCCGAATAAACCAGTAAACTATTCAGTCTCGGATTCCTTCTTTACGATTCAATCCACAATTACTCTGCTTGCCTTCAATGCCACACCAGATCAGGATAAAGGTGGTGTTAACCTTTCCTGGCAGACCGAACCAGGTTTACCGGATTTACTGGGTTATAATCTATACTACATAGATGGCAGTTCTGATGAACCGAAGAAGTTAAATAGTGAGCTGATTATTGATAATCAGTATTATGACTGCGAAACCCGTGGATTTATTACCTATCAGTTGGGTGCGGTTAATGGCTTAAATAAAGAATATATCATTGGTGAAGTGAGTCTGAGCACGATTGATAAACCCATTGCAATTCTGCCCAGTGTGATTAAAGGAAAAGGAACTGTAGTATTTGATGTACCGAGGTTGACATCGGTGAGCAAAGAGACCGAGATTGAACTGGCGGTTTATGATGTCCTGGGCAAAAAAATCAAGACCATTGCAACTGGTAAATTTACCCCGGGCTTCCACACCTGCTCTTTTGATGGTAAGGATGAAAATGGAAATACCCTTTCTCAAGGTACATATTTCATTATAATGAAGACACCGAAATATACTGAACGGACCAAGTTCGTGAAATTGTGAAAAGGGTATTAATAGT
>JBDRWI010000008.1:0-50768 GCA_039802265.1 Caldifarciminota bacterium
CTTAACTTTGTATGTTCAAAGTCCCCCTTCAATACACCATCCAGACCTTCAACAGGTCTTCCTAATTTGCCACTTTTAATCAATTTAGATGGATAAACACTCAATTTTTTCCAATCTTTACCAGTAACATCTTTATATGCCAGAAATATCAATCCCATACAATCCAACTTCTCCTTAGACCTTCCTTCCCAGACAAATGGCACACCAAGATATTTCTTCGCCGCCTCAAAAAACTTATCGCCAATTGTTTTATTGAGTGAATCAACATCCACTTGAGCAATGAGCAAGGTGCAGATGCCAATTACCAACACTAAAAGCATCTGTGCATAAATGCGAATTTGTGAAGTAGTAAAAATAATTAACCCCCGGCTTTCTTTTTCTTAATCAATGCAATCAGTGCAGCATTATACGGTCTATTTTTATCTCTGTTTAATGAATAGTAAACCTGGACATTTATCCGTTCACCTTTAATCAAATCTTCTCGTTCAAGAATTTTCAAGTTTCTACACGCCGTTGCCCGAGGAATATTTAATATCTCAGAAAAATCATCCGCAGTCAATGCCTTCTTATCTAATAAGATTTCAATCATCCTAAGCCTGGTCTTATTGGCCAATGCCTTAAATAATTTTAGTAAAAGATTCATTTCTCACCTAACCTTTCAATACCTGTCCACAAATGCGAATTTGTGGTTTGTCAATCTTCAGTTTGAAAGCTATTATGAATTATATTTAAAACCATAGAAAAATCAAGGAGTAATTGTGCAAAAATGCGAATTTGTGGAATAGTCATTCGTTACCGCTCAATATTACGGAATTCTTCGTCCAATAAAAATCTGCTACTCTGCTTGGGAGATGGCGAACTCAGAATGACACAATTGAATACAAAACATCCAATGTAATAGTTTATCGGCTGTGTCTTAATCATATTATGTTATGTCAATCCCGAAATAAATTCAAACCGGGGTTCAGCATGACAGGAACTACGGCTTTTGGAATTTGAAGAGTTTAATTCTAATCGAAGATTAAAAAGGAAATTGGTCAGAAACCCGATAGTTGATTTCAACCTAAATATTAATATAATTATTATGCTTGGTTTGAAACACGGAATAAGTTACAAACAAGTGAGATGTCTGGTCTTAGTCTGCTTATGAGTAGAAAGATAATAAGAACCAAAAGAAGTCTATTAACAAGGGGGTCGAAAATGAATTCTACTTTTTTTAATTCATCAAAGTTGTTATTATTGATACTATTCATTCTCTGCGTTCCACTTATGCGTTACGCCCGACCGGAGAATTATGTTTTTAAGGGAATAAGTGATACAAAAGGAAGGGCTGGCTTTGATTCGCTCAATACCCGATTTGTAGGCAATTGGCCTTTTGGAGTTACATATTCAGTAGTCCATGATAGCACGAGGTCTCTTGTTTTTGTTGGTTCGGGTGGTGGTGTTTATATCCTGAATGTCTCAGACCCCACAAATCCGATTAAAGTTTCTGAATTCCGCACCAGGGGAATTGTCTACGGTCTGTTTTATGTTTCTTCAGAATATAAACTCTATGTTGCCGATGGCCAAGGTGGACTTGAGATATGGAATATTAATGATGCATCAAATCCTGTTAAGTTAGGTTATTACTTCACTTCAGATGAAGCTAATGATGTTTGTGTTGTGGGTAGTTACGCCTATGTCGCAGATTACAATGGTGGATTGCGGATAATTAATGTCTCAAACCCTAATGCTCCTTTTGAAGTCGGCTATTATGACACTCCAGGACAGGCTCTGGGGTTATCCATTGCGGGTAATTATGCCTATGTTGCCGATGGGACTTTTGGTTTGTGTATAATAAATATCTCAGATCCTGCCAATCCTTATTTTGTAAGTAATTGTTTCACAGGTCAGAATCGTAATGTCTATGTTTCAGGTAATTATGCCTATGTAGCAGCAACAATGATCGGCTTGCGTATTGTTGATATTTCAGACCCTTCAAATCCTTATATTGCGGGAACCTACGACACTCCATATTATGTTTTTGACGTCTATGTCAAGGATAATTATGCATATATTGCAGACTACTCGTGGTATTTCCGCATCATAGATGTTTCTGACCCAACCAATCCATATCAGGTGGGTGCCATACTTTCTTATTCTGCATATGGTGTTGATATCTGCGGCTCATATGCCTATGTTGCTGCAAATCGTCGCGGACTATATATCATAAATATCTCAAATCCTTCATCACCTTCTCAACTGGGCAGTTACAAAAATGTAGGTGAGACTTATAATGTCTTTGTTGCCGGTTCGTATTGTTATATGGCAAGTTATTACAGTGGATTGCATATTATTAATATCTCAGACCCCTCTGCCTCTTTTGAAGTGGCAAACTTTGCTACTGGTCCTTGGCCTAACCTCGTGGATGTCTACGTTTCTGGGGATTATGCATATCTTGGAGGTGATGATTTCTGGATACTCAATATCTCAGACCCTTCAAACCCCTATCAACAGGGATTTTGTTCCGTTCCTTTCGGCGTCATAAGCCTCTATGTTTATGGCAACTATGCGTATGCCGGGGATGAAGGATATTTTTGCATCATCAATATCTCCAATCCATCAAATCCTTATCTATTGAGTAGTTATCCTATCTCCGGCATTTACCCTTGGGGAATCTGGGTTTCTGGTGATTATGCCTATGTTCCTGATAATGATACCATTTTGTATGTTATAAATGTTTCAAACCCAGCAAATCCATATATCGTCACCCAATATATTACCAATCCATTTAATCGCACGGTTTTTGTTCAGGGTAATTATCTCTATCTTGCTAATTATTTTGATGGTTTGCGGATACTTGATATCTCAGACCCTGTAAATCCTGTGGAAGTTGGTTATTGTGATACACCAGGGTATGCCAATGATGTTTTTGTTTTAGACACACTTGCCTTTGTTGCAGATGGTTACTCAGGTCTAAGAATAATCAATGTCTCAAATCCATATCTTCCTTATGAAGTTGGGTATTATGATACCCCCGGCTGGGCAAATAGTGTCTGTGTTTCCGATGATTATATTTATGTATCAGATAACACCAACGGCTTGCAAATTTATCAATACTTTACCGAGCAGCCTGTTAGCGAAAATCGCGTTAGAAGCAATTTCACTTTAAATCTATTGCAGAATCCAGTAAAGGATAATATCATTTTATCGTTCGGTTCTCCACTCCCGAAGCCGATTTCTTTATCCCTCTACAATGTTCTCGGACAGAAAATGAAAATTTACAAGATAGAAAAGAATGTGACCGTGAAAAGCCTGCCAATAAATGGACTCCCTGATGGAATTTATTTTCTGCAGACCGATGATGATTTATTCAAAAGACCGATAAAGATTGTAGTTATAAAATAGTAGTTTCTTTTGTCGTAGTACTGCTATTTTAAAAATTTCAAAGAATTCAGTGTCACACCCGATAGATGATAAGAAATGTAATCTACAATAAATTTCTCGAGTTCATTTAAAATATTGGAATTTATCTCCGGTTTTCTTTCTTTGTAAACTTGATCTGCCACCTTTAACACTGCGCGTGAAAGAAACACTACTGTATCATCAAAGTCCTTTTCACATATAATACCACCAGCCCCAAAACTGAATCCAATCCTATCACCCATATAAACTTCTTTATGACATCTAACACAATCCTTCAGGTGTGGTGCCACACCGATTAATTTGAGCGCCTTCAACAAGTATTGAAGAGTCAAAGACCTGATGTGTGACTCGCTATCTTTTTGGACTTCTCTGACAAATGATAGAAGTAAATTATAGACATTTCTATCGCTTTCTTCCGGTGACATACTCTTTTCAAAGAACTCACACAATACCTCACAGGCATTAAACTTTAATATCTCCGACCGAATAGAAGCAAAATTTTCTATTACCACTGCATCAGCAAGGGTATATAGTTCTTTAAATTCCTTTTTATAAAAGACAATTTCATTATGTGAAAAGGGCTCAAGGGTCCCACAGAATTTACTCTTTGGTCGCCTGGCACCCTTTGCCAGAAGTTTTATCTTACCGAACTTTTCAGTAAAGAAAGAACAGATCAGACTTGATTCCTTAAAGGGGAATGTCCTTAACACGATTCCCCTGGTTTTCTGAATATCAGCCATAATTTATTATAATTCACAATCTTTCCGAGTCAAGTTGTATCTAAAGATTTACCTTGTGAATGATTGAATGAGTAAATCTGAACCTCTACCTCTTCATCCTCGATGAGATTTTCAATTCCCTCGGGTTAAGGTGAGGTAAAAAAACGAAATAAATACTCTCCCTATTATCCCTTCCCCTCAAGGGAGGGATATATTCATTACACCGTTTATCTTTAAGAACCAGCATTTGAGATTATGATAAAAGTGGGCTGACTCACCTGCAAACGGTTTAAATCCAATAAAACCGAGGCATTGACTCGGCAAGAAAATCGGGTATAATCTCTTATGATTGAAAAGATTAAAAGAGAGATATATTCCTGGACGATTGTAATTATAGTGGTCTTGATATTAAGGGCAATCTTTGTTGAGGCATATGTTATACCCACTGGCTCAATGGAAAAGACCCTGCTCATTGGTGATGCCCTTTTAGTCAATCGCTTTATTTACGGAGTTAAATTTCCCTACACCCAGATTCCAATAATACCCGGAAGGATGCCCCAGAGGGGAGAGATCATTGTCTTCAAATATCCCTTTGAGAATCGCGATTTTGTAAAGAGGTGTGTAGCACTGGAAGGGGACACCGTTCAGATAATTGACAAGGTCCTTTATGTAAATGGGAAGAAAGTTGACGAACCGTACAAGATTCATCGGGACCCAAGAATTATCCCCGGATTTACCGGCGAGAATAACCCCAATTATCAAGCAAACTGGGAGAAGGCAAAATTCGCTGATATTTATGGAATCTATGTCCGGGATAATTTTGGTCCGGTTGTTGTACCCCGAGACTGTGTCTTTGCAATGGGAGACAATCGGGATAATTCTATGGATTCAAGATTCTGGGGGCCACTCCATAAGAGATTCTTAAAGGGTAAACCCTTATTCATATACTTCTCTTTTGACCCTGGTGGCGAGGCGTCAAGCCTCTTTGATATATTAAAATTCTGGCGTTGGAAGGCAATTAGATTGGGAAGGATTGGAAAGATAATTTAGAGTATCAGGGTATCAGATTATTAGGATATCTGTGAACAATTAAGGAAGTATGGGCAAGGGAAACCATTATGCTAATCATTATTGAACCCGACTTAAAGATAAGAAAAAAGCTTTGTGATTTACTAACCAAGGAGCGGATAATTGGTGTTGATACAATACCCGACGCAATAGAAAAAATCTGTTATTTTCGTAGGGAAATTGACCTTGTAATTGCCCATATTAACTTCTTCGTTGAGATTGTAAATAAGAAAATTATTGACAAAATCTGCGCTAAATTGTATATAAAAAATATTCCTCTTGCGGGCTACTTTCTAAAAGGCGAAGGAGATATCCTTGGTAAGCTACCCGGCGACATAAGCAAACTGCCAATAATTGAATATGACGAGACCGATGAAAATTTTCCATTTAGATTTATTCGTCTGCTCAAAGATCTATATCCCCGGTTAAATTACGAAATAGAAAAGGTAAAAGAGAATTGGCTAAAGAAGAAGATTGAAAAACAGGAATCATTGGTTGACATCAGAAAATGGCTTTTAGAAGAGGGATTTATTGGGGGCATTGAGAAAAAAGAAGAGAAGAAAGAAATTACATTGGAACAGGCGCTTACTGAACTTAATGTGCTACTTAAGGAACTTGAAGTAAAGCCAAAATCAACAGAAGAAATTGACTACAAAAAGCTATACTTTGAAATGAAAGAGAAGTATGAACAACTTTTAAAATATGTGGAGGAGCTCAGAAAATTGGTAGGAGACTCAGCGGCGGAGAAGCAGATTAAGTAAAAGGGTTAAAAAAAGCGAAATGATAATACTTGTTGCCACCGGGAAATAAAAGGTAAAAGAATCCTTTTTTATCAGAATATCACCGGGCAGTTTAAAAATTGAAATCCTGGGGAAAATTAAAAATAAGATTCCAAAAAGGATAAATATTAGGCCAACTACTATAAAAAATTTAGCCAAACTCTGCATAATTATACCGGATAATGCAAAAATGAGTTATGATTTATCAGAGTTAGAACCGCCTTTTCTATTTTGTGCCTTAAGGGCTAATCTTTCTTCTGGTTTCGTTAATTCCTTCTTCTCTTCTTTGGGCAGACTCTGTTTTTTATAATCCGTGATATAAAAACCACTACCCTTAAAGATTAAGCCGATACCCCCGGAAATTAAACGTCTTGCCTTACCACCACATTTAGGACATACTGCAACCGGTAGGTCGGTTATTTTCTGAAATTCTTCAAAGTGGAACTGACAATTAGAACATTCATATTCGTAGGTAGGCATAATTTTACCACCCTCCCTTAATCCCTCCCCCTTGATACAGGGGGAGGGAAGGGTTTGGGTTAATTAGTATTCTCCTCCATATCCACCGGGTGGACCGGCCGGAGTCTTTTCTTCTTCTGGTTTTTCAGTGACAACCGCCTCAGTGGTCACCAGAAGTGCGGCAATACTTGCGGCATTCTGTAATGCTGTCCGCACAACCTTGGTTGGATCTATAATCCCTGCTTCAACCATATCCTCAAACTTCTCAGTCATCACATTGAATCCGACATTGGTCTTTTCTTTCTTTATCTGCTCAACAATTACCGAACCTTCTTTACCAGCATTTATAGCAAGTTGCCTTGCTGGTTCTTCCAGCGCCTTTTTGACAATATCCACGCCAATCTGCTGGTCACCACCGAGATTCAGTTTTTCCAAATCCGGCAGACAACGGATATAAGCAACACCGCCACCCGGGACAATACCTTCCTCTACCGCTGCCCTGGTCGCATGCAATGCATCCTCTACCCTTGCCTTCTTCTCCTTCATCTCCACCTCGGTCGCGGCACCGACATTTAACACTGCAACACCGCCGGCCAGTTTTGCCAATCTCTCTTGAAGTTTTTCTTTATCATAATCGGACTTTGTCTCTTGAATTTCATTCTTTATTTGTGTGATTCTTGCCTGGATATCGGACTTTTTACCTGCTCCTTCCACGATTGTTGTGTTCTCTTTATCCACAACAATCCTCTTTGCCTGTCCTAAATCCGAGATCTGCACATTCTCAAGTTTTATACCAATATCTTCAGAAATGAGTTTGCCCCCAGTCAGGATTGCAATGTCTTCAAGCATAGCCCTTCTTCTATCTCCATAACCCGGAGCCTTAACTGCACAGCACTGGAGCGTTCCCCTGATTTTGTTTACCACCAAGGTAGCGAGTGCCTCACCTTCAACCTCTTCCGCAACTATCAAAATCGGTCTTCCTTTTTGCGCCACTTTCTCCAGAATTGGAAGAAGGTCTTTCATTGCACTTATCTTCTTTTCGTATAATAAAATATAGGCATCTTCTAAGACACATTCCATACGGTCAGGATTGGTAATAAAATATGGTGAAAGATAACCACGGTCAAACTGCATACCCTCAACCACATCAACTGTGGTCTCCATCCCTTTTGCCTCTTCCACTGTAATCACACCGTCCTTACCTACCTTCTCCATTGCATCCGCGATACGATTGCCAATTGTCTCGTCGTTATTGGCAGAGATTGTAGCAACCTGGAAGATTTCGGTTCTACCCTTTACCGGGGTTGATAATTTCTTCAAGGACTCAACAACAACTTCAACTGCCTTATCTATTCCTTTCTTTACCTCCATTGCATTTGCACCCGCAGTAACCGTCTTCAATCCTTCACGGTATATTGCCTCAGCGAGTATTGTTGCGGTTGTGGTTCCATCACCCGCGACATCCGAAGTCTTGGAGGCAACCTCTTTCACCATCTGGGCACCAACATTCTCAAATTTATCTTCAAGGTCAATTTCCTTTGCAACAGTTACACCATCTTTTGTAATTGTTGGTGCGCCAAATTTTTTCTCCAGGATTACATTACGCCCTTTCGGACCTAATGTAACCTTAACGGCATTTGATAATATCTGAACACCTTTTAATATTGACCTTCTTGCCTCTTCGTTAAATTTAATGATTTTTCCTGCCATATCTCACTCCTTTTTTACTTCTCCTTCTGAACAATTCCCAAGACATCATCTTCGCGGATAATCAGATATTCCTTATCTTCTATCTTTACCTCAGTTCCGGCATACTTCCCGAAGAGAATAATATCCCCCTTCTTGACATCCAGCGGAATCCGATTACCTTTTTCATCCTTCTTTCCATCCCCGACCTCTATTACCTTACCCTGTTGAGGTTTTTCCTTTGCCGTGTCAGGGATGATTATACCGCCTTTCTTTACCTCTTCTTCAATTCTTTCCACAAGAATATGATCATGAAGCGGTTTTATTTTCATATAACCTCCTTTTTGCTATCCAAAGCCACAGAAAAGACGGTTAATAACGCGTGTAAATGTATTTAGATGGGCGAAACCCGACTTGAACGGGTGACCTTCTGCTTGTAAGGCAGACGCTCTCGCCATCTGAGCTATTCGCCCTTTAGACAAAAGATTATATCCAAAAGTTTAGCAAAGTCAATATTTGACTTTTTTAAAAAATCGAGTATAATTAGATGGCTCTGTTAGAACCTCTGTATCCGTAGTTAAATACCCGTACTCCCTCCTACGGGTTTAAAGATACAGATGAGTAATCTAACAGGGCCCCATAATTTTATTGAGTCAGAGTGATTAAATCATGGATTAAACGGATAAAAAGCACAAACCTCAAGGCACGCCCTCAAAAACGACTATTTAACTTCAAAAATTTCTAAACGAATTATTTGAGTCCTTGAATTGTTATGTATAGATTTACGACACTGACACTAAGGGTAACAAACTGGAGGACCGCCCCCCAGTTTATTGAAAATTTTCTGCCGATATATATCCAATCCCCGGCCTTTAATTCAAAATTTTCTTCGTCTCTCCCCTTTTTCAGAATCTCACCCAGATTCACAACAAAGACCTTAACACCCTCACTTGTATTACGCACAACCTTTACATTTTTTAAATTAGCCCTCTCATTCGGACCACCGGCAAGCGCCACATAATCACTGATACGGAGCCCGCGTTGATATTCAACAGTTCCCGGACGAACCACCTCACCATAAACTGCCACCGTGGAAACCGTGGGCCCCTTGAGGATTACCGAGACCAGAGGGCGAACAAAATATTTCCTCAAACGGTCAGCAATTGTATCGGCAACCTGGGCAGTGGTTAGACCGGCAACATTAATATCGCCAATCAGGGGAAATGTGATATTTCCGTTATGCATAACAAGTAAGTCGCGGGAGAGTTCCTCTTCGCCCAGTATTACTATCTCCAGAACATCACCGGGTTCAATGTGATAGTCTGTGGAATCTGTGCAAATAAGTAAAAAGATAATAGCCAGGGAAATCATAGTAGATTATACACATAATCAATGGTTTGTCAAGACCACGATTTAAATGTAGTCTATGTACCAGTACGATGCAAAAAATTTATGTGGAATCAAAGACAATCGGTGCTTGGCGGCGAGATAATCTTTTGCCGAATCGGACTGTTAAAGTACCAGCGGATGCATCAAAATCCCTTTATGCAACCTAAAAATTAAGAATCATCCCAGGACTCCAATTTCCTAATGGAGGCTACTCTAAAGTTACTTCACTCAGAATATCGCACAATGCCAAAAAGAAGAACCAGCCTGTTCGATTTTTCATTTCTAAGAAATGGCTTTGAGCGAAGTTTAGCAAAATATGGCACCCGGGGAGTTAAAAAAAACGGGGATAGCCACCGATTTCTTTATGGACTATCCCCGAACCACTCCGCCTCAATAAATGGTTAGCGCAGCAATATTAACTTACCTGCACGGGATGAACCATTAACCTTTAATGTATAGAAGTAAATCCCGCTGGGCAATATGTCACCTTTTTCGTCAGTTCCGTCCCAGTAGACATTGTGGTATCCATCCCTGAATTCTCCATCAGTGATTTTCTTGACCAGTGCACCGGTAATGTCGTATACCCTTATTATCACCCGGGAGGATTCTTTGAGATTAAATTGAAAACAGGTCTTGCTGGTAAATGGATTCGGATAAGGCGCTTTAAAAATATCAGAACCAATAGAAGATACCGAGCCTTCCTCTTCAATACCGAACCAGATCTGATCAAAGATACTCTGGGCGGAATCGGCATTCTCATTTATGCTTGAAAGAGATGTTCCACCGACAAAGGCAAAGGCAACTATCTTTGTCTCCTGCGGATTTAGACTGTAAGGACCGGTTGAGACAACAACCGAGTAGTCGGTGTCAATTGCAACGGAATAGAAATGGAGTGTTCCGTTCAGAAACTTATAGAAGGTGGTGTCATGCCAGATGTTTGTTGAACCCTGATAGCAATAATTCGTATTGTCCAGGGCACTGACATTTGCCCAGGTATAAGGATAGAGCAATTTCACCCCGACATAGAGATTTGGTGTAGAGGGAATCCACATATACGCAAGGCGTCTGATTGTATCACCTGCGGCGCGATTGTTATACACCGCACCCATATCAAAGTCCGCAATAATTCCAGTATAGAGATTTGAAACCGTGTTTGTGCCCGCATTTTTAATGTCAAATAGCATTATCACAAAATCATCATAACCAGGGGCACTCCAGGCATAACCATGCTGGGTCACGATAATTCCCTTTGGTGCGCTGTGTCCGGAATCGGCATACATTGCCCAGGATTCCTGGTCTGAAATTGAAGGAGTTAATGTATCAATCCAGCAGCGACCATCAGGAACAGTGGTGCAGCGCCAATCGGTATTATTGGGGCTTGAGCCGGCATTGGGGAAGTGACGGTCAACAACATAATTGGGTGCATTGGCAAGTCCCAATGAGGAATGGAAGAGTTGATTGGAGCCGGTCTTGGGATAGATAAATCCACTACCAGCGCCATTTACCTCAAGAAAACCAATCGCACCCTGCTTCGTCACCGTAAGGACACAATTACCCTTATTGTGATTAACATAGTCATACCGTGGCAAGCCAACTACAATCTGGAAATTGCAGTTTGTAGTATAACTGCCGCCATTTGAAACAAAATAAACAGTCATCGGAATCACTGTTCCGGCGGGTGTTGATGCTGAGGCGCTGAATTGGAATAAACCGGATGCAGTCCCACCATTGGCGGTAATTGTACCATAGTCAGCTACCGAATCTAACAAGGTAATATAAGGAGATGTTGTCCTTAATGTTCCCTGACCATTTGTGGCGTTGACTGTTCCATCATTTCTTAAGACGACAATTATATTAACCGTCTCACCAGGGTCAACCCGACCGTTGTTGTTGCCAGTTGCATCATCAATTGTATTTGATTGGTAGACCACATTCGGTTGGTTGATTGTTCCCAGATCCCCGGTCACCACTACTGCATAAGGCTGCGGACCATATGGGCAGTTAAATCCGCTCACCCGGACTGTCCAGTTTCCGGTTGGTGGAGAATTCCGTCGCACACACTCTTCAACATTGAGCGTATCATAAGAACCACCAGTCGTTGATTGACCACCGGAATAGACATTCCCTTTATACTGATTGCCATTGGGGTCGGTTACCAAGAGGTGCAGGTCATTGATGAGCTTTTTACCCGCACCCGCAGTTGCTGGATAGTCGGTCCAGACAAGGACAACCCGGAAAGGAACAGTGCCTGATACTACATTATAAACATATTCAACATACTGCCCGGTAGAGAGTCCAACCTGGTCATCAACAATAGCGAGTTTTTTTGTATCACCGGAAAAGTATAGGACACTATCAAGGTCAATCCGGCCCCAGCCAATATTGTTATCCGGAACCGTATAACCACTCATTGATGGGTCGGCACTGCAGATAAGCATTGCCTTAACCAGTGCTGCAGAAGGATTGATTGAATCCGCAGGATTTGGACTTCCAGTAGGATACCAACCTTCTTTAAAGTATTGCCTTACAAGTACACCGGCACCCGCCGCACCGGGAGATGCCATACTTGTGCCTTCATAACCAACATACTGGTTATCACCCGCCCCGTAGGCGGAATATACGGTCTGTGCCGGGGCAAGAATTGTCGGTTTCAGCCTCCCATCATCTGTTGGTCCCCGGCTTGAGTAGGTATATATGTATTGATAATTTGCCCCATTCTGGCAACCACCAACCGAAACCACATTCTTGGCTGCAGCAGGTGAACCAACTGTATTTGCACCGGGGCCATCATTCCCGTTTGAGAAGAAGAGAAGAAAATCCTTATGGTCCCACATAAATTGGTCAGACTGGGCACAGGATGCATCATACGCCCCACCGGTTGATGAACCCCAGGAATTGGACATTATCTTTACACTACCTGCTGCATTGCCATTATAGGGTAGGATATAGAGGTCATTGAGATTGGGATAGAGATAGACAGCTCCCTGTGAACCGCCCCCATCAAGGAAATAGATTCTACCCTTTATTGCCATACCATCCCTTGTGGATGTGCCATTGAGTGTATCGTCACCGGTTATTGTGCCCGCGGTGTGGGTGCCATGATAATAGTTAATTGATTCATCACCAAAGTCGGCATAACCGGCACCGTAATTATTCGCTGGTTTGTAGGCAATTATCTTTCGGTCATTAGGGTAATCGCCCCAGGTAGTTATCCAGCTTGATGCAGTACTGCGAAAGGCATAGTGCGATGTCCTAATGCCGGTATCACAGGTACTCAGTAACTGTCCATTTCCCCGGATGCCCATATTCCAGACCCGACGGTTACCGCTCGTTGCGGTCTGCAAGATCCATTGGACATTGTCATTATAAGTCTGCATTTTGTGCCAGGGTTCAATCCAGTTTACTTCTTCAATCCGGGCAATTTCCGGAATTAAAGAAAGGTCTATTTCTACATTTATTAACTTATCCCATTTTGTCTCGGCGATATCTGTTATCTTGCCGCCGTTTTCGCTGAGAAATTCTAAGATCGGTTCAAGCGCGGCATCCGGATAGAGCAAAACCCTAATCTTTCCATGGCCGGTTAGATTTTTAAACTCCTTCTGTCCAGAAATCTTATATGCCGGTTGATATATTCCAATCCAGTCTACAAAATCAAGACGGGAAACCCCATCTCTTGTTGCCTCATCCATTTTAACAATAAATGCGTAATTGGGCAGATAGGAGTAAACCTGTGCCCCAATTTCTTTTAGGAGCTGGACATAATCCGGATATACCGGTCCACGACAGTGGAGAATGTAGTAGTCAGATTCTGATAATCTCAATGACTGCGGTAGTGATGGCTCTCCTTCTTTTATATTGAACCTTATTCCGTTGGAGAAGTAGAGCCAGTCCTTATCACCATAAGGTGCAGGGCTGAATTGATGGATTGTTCCACCATCAATCACATAATAAAGCCCTTCCGCGCCCCACACTATAGCTGCAAACAAGGCTAAAAACAGAAGGCTTCTCTTCATTTTACCCCCTTTTTTATCTTTAATTTAAATAAATCTCATTGCTTTTTCCTTGGCTCTCACCTCCTTGTTTAGAGAAGTGGGTGTTCGGAAATTCCGAAACACCGCATTTTCCGTCATTTGCGAAGCGCTCATTCTTTTAATTACCTCCATCGTTTTATCCCCCACCCTTGAGGGGAAGGTGATGATTCAAAATGTTCGCCTCCCATCAATCTCAATAACTAATTTCTTTTCAAAACCGACAGAATCAACCACCTAATCTCCTATCGGCTGCTGTCTCCCAGATTCTATTCCTAATTGTTTATCTCGCACCCTATCCCAGATCTTTTTCTCAGCCTCAGTCATCTTCCTTCTTAATCGCTTTATTATTATTTTATCCTTGGACGCCAGCCTTATTTTTCACCCCACCTTTATCCTCCCCCATCAAAGGGGGAGGAAGATTAAAATAAACCTCTTTTTGTTATCGTTGTCTCAATTGTAGCACGCCAATCCATAAGAAATTCATCACAAAAGATTACCATTAAAATCACATATTTCTGAACACCCACTAGAGGATTTATGGATATTTTCCATATATTGATTATAGTTCATAATAACTGAAAGTCAAGGCTCAAAATCTAAACATCAACTGGACATAGGTGTGGTTGTGCATATATTTTTCAGTGGGAAAGTCTCCTTCCATTGCCTCAACAAGGTAAAACCAGATATTCCGGTAGCGATATTCCAGTCCGATATTTATCCTGCGGTGTCTGATATCTTCATTCCGGCTATTGTATACAAACTCGCGCTGGGTTCCAAGATGCCACACAAAATTGCCACCGGGGTGAAATTCTAAATCAACGAGATAGGCAAAGCCCCGGCGCCAGTAAGGGATTGTATCATCAAAATCTTTATAATTGTAAGTAAGATATAATAGTGGGAATAATTTTTCATTCAAATGGTAGCCAACCATTGGCTCGGTAACTATTTCAATCCCCCTCTCCTTAAAAAGTGCATCACCGGTAATTGTAGATCTGTTCTGATATTTAAGGTCGCATATCCAACCGATGCGCAGTCTACCCATATCCTGCCAGACCCTCGTATAAAATTTTCTCTTTATACCCTCTTCAGCATAGGAAAAGGGAATGTCGGTAGATTCAAGGCGATACCTTGTTCCCAATTTAGCCATAATAGTAAGTCTGCCTCCCTGCCAGTTTTTGACGAATTTACCCTGGAATTTAACGGGATATTTTAAATCCTTATAGATTATCTTATCGGGGCCATCCGGGGTATTTTGTAAGGAAAAATTACGGTCAAAATCTTCAACCAAAAGAAAACATTCAATATAATTTATATAATCTCTCCCTAAAAAATAGCCAATGCCAATTTCATCATTACCTTTGTAGTAATGGGTGGTGATAGATAATAAGAGGCGCTGTGATTCCTTTATTTGAAAGAATGGCTGAAAATAATGGTTTGAAATGTGTTCACCATAATCGCCAAGATAATGATTCTCATAACGGACTCCCAAGATCTTTGAGAGATACGCCTCATAGCGAAGTTCAAGGTCAATATACCAGTTCAATAAATCAAGGCAGCCCTGACTGGTGCGAAATCCATTTTTTGATGAATCAAATGCAACCTCCCAAGATGGAAAATAGTGGGCAATTTGCTTATCAAGGAGATACTGACAGTTAGAGTCTTCAGGTACCGAAGCAAATAGGCAATGACAAAGCCCTAACATCATAGCCGCTATTCGAATAAATTTGAGACGCGAATTAAACTCCGTTCTGGTGCCCTGTATCTTCAACGGAGCAAATTCCACGGGATAATTATTATTAGGCTGGGCAAATCTTAAATGATGATTAATTCTGGCCCCCTCCAACCCCTTCTTCAGCCGTTTTGTCGCCCTTGTAAAGATATATTTCGCCAAATGTCTCATTCTGCTCAACCTTTGCAAATCCTTCTTTAACCAGTTCCAGCATCCCGAAGAAGTAACCCACGGCCAAGGAGACATTGTTCTTCTCCTTTAAAAATTGTAAAAAATCTATACGTTGATTTTCCTTTAGGAGATTTTTTATATCCTCAATAATCATTCCAATTGGAACCTCCTGCCTCTTTACCAGAAGTTTTGTCTCCTCGGTTGGCTTAAGACTGCGAAAGGCCAGGATTAAATTTGACAACTGTTCTTCCTCAAGCACCACTGTTGGTTCAACCCGAGCAAATCTCGGAAACTGCCGGTGCGACTCTTCTTCCATAATACCGAACACCCGGGCAATCTCTTTGTATTTTTTAAATTCCTCAATTATTTGCATCAGGGTGATTGACTTAACCTCCTCCTCATCGGCCGGGGTTCGGGGTAAAAGTGAACGGACCTTCAGGCGAACAAGGATTGCTGCCATTAAGAGAAAGTCAGCAGCATCCTCAAGATCTTCTCTCTCAATCTTTTTAATGTAGTCAAGATACTCTTCGGCAACCTGGGCAATAGGAATATCAAATATGTCAACCTCTTTTTTTCGGACAAGATAGACAAGCAAATCAATCGGACCGTAATATATCCCGATATCAATCTTCATGATTGAATTTTACCCATACAATTGTGAAAATCAATACTCACAAATTTAGCGATAAATTCTATTTTTGACATTTCCAAATTTTTCCTTTAATATTTTTAAAATTCACCTCGGCTTAAAACATCAATTTTTTAAATCTAAACCAGAAAGAGCAGTGGCGTTTTAATTCCTTTAGAGTATCTAATGCCGCAATGCGTCCCCTTGCCACCAGTTCATCAAGTGCCTGAAAATCAGCCCAGTGAAACTCGGAAACATCCGGTTTGATCACGATTTCCGCACGATCAATAATCCGCTGGTCCAGATAGTACCTCATAAATGCTAAAGCCCGCTGGGTTATCCGGAAACCGGTATCCGGCTCATTCTCAAACCTCGGCTGCCCACCAAGGTAGACCGCAACGACTGTCTTTGGTCTATAGTCTTTCAATATCTCCACCGGAATATTGTTTATTACACCCCCATCGATAAGAACATGGTTATCCTTAATCAGGGGTGGAAATATTCCGGGTATAGCACAGGTCGCCCAGACCGCTTCGGCAAGCAACCCCTTTTTAAAAACAACCTCGGCACCCGAATTGATATCCAGGGCATTACAGGCAAAGGGAATCTTTAGGTCGTCAAATGTAGCATTTCCAAAGAGTTCAAAAAATAACTTCCGCGTTGACTCAATCCTTGAATGCGACAGCTTGAAAAGGAGTGAACCAAAATAGTATTTTTCAAAAATCTTTTTCTTAAACCGCCTCAAAGGGACAGTGTCTTCGGTATAGAATTTATCAAGACCCAAAGCCTTGAAGGAATCGGATTGAATAAAATCGCGGGCAATAAGATGCAAATCTTTTGCCGAACCTTTGAGACAATATAATGCACCAATTACTGCCCCAATTGATACCCCACATACCGACTTCGGTTTTATGCCATTTTCTTCTAAGACCTCAAGGACTCCAATATGGGCAAACCCTTTTGCTCCACCGCCACCGAGGGTCAGTCCAAGATTCATAAATTATTTTAAGTAAATCTTGTACTTCACAAGGTTGGGACTATCCCCAAGTTTTTTGTTATACCTTCAATTCTATCAAGGGTATAATCAAGGTCAGCCTTTGTATGCTCTAAGGAGATTATGAACCTAACCCGCTCCTTCTGAACCTGGGCTATTATTCCTTCATTAAAGAGTTGCTTTGAAAATTCACGCGCCTCTTCATTGTTATTAAATAGAATCACAATAATTGGAGTCTCGCTCTTGGTTCTTAGACCAATCTGCTTAAGACGGTTTATAAAATAGCGGCTATGACTCCATAACTTCTGAAATGCATTCTTATTGCCCTTCTCATCCTTCAAGAAGCTCATTCCGGCGAGATTAACCTCAATCATAAATTTGGGAAGAGTTTTATATACACCATTAGTATTCTCAATGATTTTATTAATGAGGTAGCGCTTGGCGCCAATATAGGCACCAAAACCACCCAGAAACCGGTCGAAACTGCCAATTTCTAAGGTTACATCATCATATAGATAAAAGAGGTCAACAAATCCCCGGCCATCCCTGCCCAATAGCCCAAAGGAATTTATCTCATTGGCAACTATAACCGCCTGCGATTCCTTCGCGAGTTTAATAATCTCGGCTACCGGACCGGTATAACCGAGCCATTCATAAAGGCCATCAATGATAATCACCTTTTCATTATGAATCGTTAATAGTTTTGCCAGTTGTTCAAGATTTTCGTGGTGATAAAATTCAATGTTATTATATAGCCTTAAGACGGTATAGAAACTGGGTGATGTCTCATAATCAATCAGAAAAAATGTCTTTGGTTCAAATAAGGACACAAGGGCAAAACTCGCTGTGATTTCGTCAGGGAATAATATCACCGATTCCACTTTTTTCAACTCCGACATCGCCACGCGCAGATTTTCCATTGACGCAGAATCTCTATCAGTAGAGCCCAGTCCATCCGCAAAGAGATTCAGCCGGGCCGTCTCCTTGAGATATTCGTTATTCTTTAAATTTCTAAAGTCAAGCAAGGAAAAATTTAAATATCGTTTGTTATTATGGATAAAGACCGGTTCGGATGGTAAGTATAGCGGCGACTCCTCTTTAAAGAGACTAACCTGATACGGCCTCATGCGACATTCCGTCCGCAACATTTTTTATATTTCTTTCCACTGCCACAGGGACAAGGGTCATTTCTTCCAACCTTTTTGCCCACCGTGACTGGCTGTCTTATTGCACCTTTCTGTGCCGGCTGAGATTTCTCATCGGCGGCAGGTTTGTATTCCTGAGTCCGTAAGGGCTTACGCTCAACCGGCCTCGGTGCTGCCCGGAATACCAAACCCGAGACATCCCTCGCCATATCCCTCAATAACTCATCAAACATTCTAAACGACTCCTGTTTATATTCAACCAGTGGGTCTTTCTGGGCATAGGCCCTCAGGTTTATTCCCTCTCTCAAGGCATCCAGGGCATAAAGGTGGTCACGCCAGCGTGAATCAAGGGTTCCCAAAAGAATAAATTTTAACATTTCATTAAATACATCCGCACCAAATTCCTGTTTGCGGAAATTCAAACGCTCCTTTGCCCTCTCCAGTAGCAAATCCAGCAGTTCCTCCTGTTTTATCTTTTCCATTTTTTCTTTTGTGATATAGAAATCTGCAAGGAAGAGTCCACTAAATTCGCCTTTAATCCCATCCCAGTCCCATTCTTCTGAAGGAGCCTTGGGGTCAGTATACTTCAGAATAATATCCTCTATTGCGGTTTCAAAATTCTTTAAAAGCATCTCCTCTAAGTTTTCTGACTTCAGAATGTTATCCCGCATCTTATAGATTACTTCGCGCTGTTTATTCATCACATCGTCATATTCAAGTAGATGCTTTCGGATTTCAAAATGATTCTCCTCCACCCGCTTCTGGGCATTGGCAATTGCCCGGGTTACAAGGGGATGGGTAAGGGGTTTCTGGTCACCACCCCCGAATCGGTCCATAATATCCGCCACCCGGTCTGAACCGAAGATTCGCATCAGATCATCTTCCAGGGACAAAAAGAATCTTGATGAACCAGGGTCTCCCTGGCGTCCGCTCCTGCCCCGCAATTGATTGTCAATCCGGCGTGCCTCATGGCGCTCGGTGCCGATGATATAAAGACCACAGGGAACATCGGCAAAACATTCTTTTTTATATTCATGAACGCAATTACTACAATCTTCATCAATACATTTTATACAACATTTACTACACTTAACAACACCGTCTCCCAATTTAATATCGGTTCCACGACCCGCCATGTTTGTAGCAATGGTAACTGCGCCTAACTGACCGGCACGGGCAACGATTACTGCCTCGCGCTGGTGGTGCTTGGCATTTAAAACTTCATGTGGTATACCCTTCATCTGCAATAGTCGGGATAAAACCTCCGAGACTTCCACTGAAGTTGTACCCACAAGAATTGGCCTCTTTAGTTTATGCCATTTAATTATCTCATCAATTATGGCATTATATTTTTCACGCTTTGAACGATAGACAATATCTTCATAATCAATCCTGCGCACCGGCTCCTTGGTTGGAATTTCCACAACATCAAGTTTATAGATCTCCCAGAATTCATTTGCCTCGGTGGCTGCGGTACCGGTCATCCCGGCGAGTTTCTCATACATGCGGAAATAGTTTTGAATCGTTATTGTTGCAAAGGTCTGGGTCTCTTCCTGAACCCGCACCCCCTCCTTTGCCTCAAGTGCCTGGTGTAAACCATCAGAAAATCTGCGACCGGGCATTAACCTTCCAGTGAATTCATCAACAATTACTACCTTCCCATCCTGAACAACATATTCAACATCCCTTTCAAATAGTGAATATGCCTTTAATAAGGCACGGAGATTAGCCAAAATCTCACTCTTCTTCGCATACTCCTCGTATGCCTTTTCCTTGGCAAAAAGCTTCTCTTTGGGTGTGAGCGTCTCATCTTTATCTATCTTACCTATCTTTTCACTCAAGTCGGGCAGAACAAACATCTGGGGATTATTGGGTGCAATAAGCTGCCTGCCCTTTTCCGTTAAATCAACGATGTGTGACTTTTCATCAATCACAAAATACAACTCCTCATCTATCTTATGGAAACTCTTTTCCCTTAAGAAATTTAACTCGGTCTCTTCAATCAACCTTTTTATCCCTGGCTCCTGTTCCAGTTTCAATAACTGCTTATTCTTTGGAGCACCGCGCCTTGCCTGGAGGAGCTTTATACCCGCCTCCTTCTCTTTACCTTCCTCAAGAAGTTTTCTCGCCGCCTCAACGATGCGATTGACCAATATACTCTGGTGCTCATTCAACTTACGGACAATTGGATTCAACTCATCAAACCCCTTTGTCTCGCGCTCAACCGGGCCAGAGATTATTAGGGGTGTCCTCGCCTCATCAATCAATATGCTATCCACCTCATCAACAATTGCATAATAATGCCCGCGCTGAACCTTATCCTCAAATCGCCATACCATGTTATCCCTTAAATAGTCAAATCCAAATTCGTTGTTTGTTCCATAGGTAATATCACAATTGTATGCCTGTTTCCGCGCCTCATTATCCATTCCCTGTTGTAAGACACCCACTGTCAGACCCAATGATTCATAGACCGGACCCATCCATTCGCGATCCCTTCGTGCCAGATAGTCATTTACCGTAACAAGATGGACCCCCCGACCGGTGAGTGCATTGAGATATAACGGCATAGTAGCAACCAGAGTTTTACCTTCCCCGGTCTTCATCTCCGCAATCTTACCTTCGTGGAGGACAATCCCGCCGATTAACTGGACATCAAAGGGAATCATATTCCATTCCGTCTCTATATCCACGACCGACCACTTCTTACCCATAAGCTGCCGGCAGGCCTCCTTGACCAGGGCAAATGCCTCCGGCAGGATTTCATCAAGTGGTTCACCCTCCCTCACTCTCTTTTTTAAATCTTCAGATTGCTTACCAAGGTCAACACCTTTGATCTTTTCGTATATTTCGTTTATTCTATCAACAATCGGCCAGAGCCGCTTCAACTCCCTTTCGGTCTTTGTGCCGAAGACCTTGCTTAAGATTTTCTGGAACATACCTTTCTATTATAACAAATAAAAAAGAAATGTCAACATTACAACGCTTTGCCGAATTTGAAAGTTGACATGAAATAGGTTTTGATTAATATTGGAGATGTTTCTATTGTTATTGCTCATCGCCCTTGCGCCCGGGCTTTTTCTACTCTGGTATTTTAGCCATCGCGATAAGTATGAACCCGAGCCCAGAAGATATTTGATAAAAATATATCTACTCGGTGCGGTAATGGTTGTACCAGCATTAATAATTGAAGTGCTTTTAGACCCCATCTTCACTACCCATAATGTGATTTTATCCGCCTTACTCGTTTCTTTTCTCTTAGTTGCACCGGTTGAAGAGATATTGAAATTCTTTGTGGTAAAAATGTGGATTTATAATGATATTGAATTTGATGAGGTTATGGATGGTATAGTATATGGTGTGTCCGCATCATTAGGTTTTGCGACAGTTGAAAATATCGGCTATGTCTTTAAATATGGCATAGGGTCCGGCATCTTCCGGGCTTTTCTTTCAGTTCCTGGACACGCCTTTTTTGGTGCCCTTATGGGATATTATCTGGGCAGGGCAAAATTTGAAAAAAAATCAGAGATAAGATTGATATCTACCGGGATACTATTAGCCATTCTTGCCCATGGATTTTATGATTTTTTTCTTTTAACCAAAACCGTTTTAGCATTCCTTGTCATTGTCATAATAATAACGCTCGGATTCATAACCAGAAATAATCTCAAAAAGGCAGAATTACAAAGCAAAGAAAGAAAGGATAAGAATTCCCTTATCAGTTGATCTAACCCAGATTATTCCATAACTAATTTTGACAAATTTCGCAAAAATACAGTCCTTAAAGTGAACTTGCCCTATAAATAAAAAAGGGAAAAAGAAGATTAAGATTAACTCAGCCTTGCCAAATTCTCTTAACCCGCAATGCCTTTCTCAGGATATTTAATGAAATTCGCTATTATGCGGATGCTTGCTATAGAACAGGGTTATGATACCGTTTTTTGGATAAATTCTTTAAGAATCTCCAAACTTGCCCGGCAGGCCCTTTTTCTTATTAACTCTCTTGTGCCTTTAAAGATATATCGTTTAATAACTCTGTGCAACTTGCTACAAACGGAAATATAGACCAGACCAACTGGTTTTTCCTTGGTACCCCCGGTTGGTCCGGCAATTCCAGTAATGCCAATACCGATATCCGTCCCCAGTTTTCTCCTGACACCGCACGCCATCTCCCCGGCCGTTTCTTCACTCACTGCACCGAATTTTTTCAGCGTGTATTTCTTTACACCCACAACCTTCCCTTTTACCTCATTGGAATAGGCAATAATACCACCCTTAAAATATTTTGAACTCCCTGATTGGCTTGTAATAATTGAACCCAACATCCCACCGGTGCAGGATTCACAAACGCCAAGGGTGAGCCTTTTCTTTATCAACCGCCGGGCAATTTCGCTTAAAAGTCTTTTCATTAAACTTTTAGAAATTCAGCAGAAATTTGAGAATCAGCACGATTATAAGCGTATATAACCCGGCACCAATATCATCAGACATCACACCCCAGCCTCCGGGTAGTTTCTCTAATCTCCGCAAGGGGAATGGTTTTAGTATATCAAAGAATCGGAATGAAAAAAATGCCACAGACAGAGGTATAATTTTCTTGGTAGTAAAAAAAAGAGGCAAGAGAAAACTGGCATACTCATCAATCACTATCCTTTTCGGGTCTTTACCCCATCTTGGTGTTAAATCGTCGGAAATTATCAAACCCCAGAGAAGGAGGGCAATCATAAGCAAAAAATAAAGCAATCTATAGGCGGGTAACAAAGTATACCACAATATTATACTTATTACACAGGAAAATGACGCCGGGGCAAGCGGGAGATAACCCAGACCAAAGCCGGTTGCCAGAAGAACATATAATATATTTCTTATCTTTTCTATTTTTTTCTCTTCGGAAATTTTATTTCCCAGTCAACAACCAGGGCACAGACAACAAAGGTGGTCGCGTAGGTTCCAAAGATAAAGCCTACAATAAGGGTGAATGCAAAATCGGCAATGACCGGACCGCCGAGGAAGAAAAAACAGAAGAGGGTGAAGATTACCGCGGAACCGGTAAGGATTGTCCGGGAAAAACACTCATTGATGCTTGTATTCACCAAATCAATAAAGGAAACCCCTTTTAATTTTTTTCTATTTTCGCGCACCCGGTCCGAGATAACTATCGTATCATTTATTGAATATCCAATTATGGTCAAAAGGGCACCAACAATAGGAATCGTAAATTCCCGATTGGTAAGAATCAAAGCGCCAATGGCAATCAAGACGGTGTGCAGAAGCGAAAATGCTGAACAGATTCCAAACCGGTAGTCAAACCGGAACCAGATATATATTCCCATCAGTATGAGGGCTATAATCACGGCAATAATCGTATTGCGGGTAAGTTCTTTACTTATCTTAGGTTCAACGGTCTCCTTTGCCCTTATATCTATTGGATTTTGAGGAAAACTCTTGTTTAGCTGACCTATAACCTCATTGGCAAATTTCTCAGGGTCTTTCTTCTCCACCGAGCGAATCACAAACTCATTGGTCCCGGACAATTTCTGGATAGATGCCTGTGCCTGTCCAATTGCGGCAAGGGCACTCCGTATCTCGCTGATTTCAATATCATTTTCAAATTTTACCCAGACCAGTGCACCACCGGAGAAGTCAACCCCTAATTTGGGACCCTTGAAAAGGAGAAGTATTAGCGATATGATAATAAGAATACCCGAGAAGATATAGCCATATCTTCTTGCGCCCATAAAATTGAGATGCGGATTCTTAATGAGCTCCATAGTTATATCCTCAACTTTGTTACCTCAAACTTCAAAGTGAAGTAATCCAGAATCGCCTTGGTGACAAATACCGCACAGACGAGGTTTGCCACCAGCCCTATAATCAGGGTTAGGGCAAAGCCGCGAATCGGACCGGTACCGAAGATATAAAGAACAACACCGGTTATTATGGTTGTCACATTGGAATCAAATATCGCAAGCCAGGCCCGATTAAATCCCTGGTCAATTGCGGTGCGCACGGTCTTACCCAGATGCAATTCTTCCCTTATCCGTTCAAAGATCAAAATATTTGCATCAACGGACATTGCAACCGTCAGTGCAATACCGGCAATACCGGGAACGGTAAGAGTCCCACCAAATGCCGAAATGACTCCAATAAGCAGAAGCACATTCAGTAAAAGGGCGAAGTTGGCAACCAGTCCGGTCAGGGAGTAATAGATGAGCATAAAAAGAATAACAAATGCTGCACCAATGAGGGAGGCCCTTATTCCCATAGTAATAGAATCCTTCCCAAGTGAGGGTCCAACCGACCTTTCTTCAATTACCCTTAGCGGTGCCGGCAGGGCACCTGCCCTTAAGACAATTGCCAAATCCCTCGCCTCTTCAGCCCTGAAATTGCCACTTATCATCGCCCTACCCTGCGGGATGCGTTCCCGGATATATGGCGCCGACTGGACAATATTGTCAAGGACAATCGCCAGCCTCTTTCCGATATTCTTACCGGTAATTGTCGCAAATCTCCTTGCCGCCTCCCTTTTAAATTCCAGTTCCACAATCCAGCTACCTGTATACTGCAATTCCGTTCCCTGATATGGGGTATGCGTTGCATCCTTTATTGTCTCGCCGGTCATCTCCGGGTCTTTCTTCAAAAGGTAAATCCTTTTTACCTCTTTACCCTGATAGGTCTCTTTCGGACCAAAGAGGAACTCAAGGTCATCGGGAATCATCTCTTCTGCCTCTTTTAAGTATGCAACAACTGAATCCTCATCGCGCACATCTATTCCCATATCATTCTCAACTGCCAGAATATAAGAAGAGAATGGTTCACTTAAGGCAAGTGTATCACCCTTCTGTAAAAACTTATCTATTGCCTTTATAACATCCTGAGCCCGGTCATCGGCAACGAGTTTGAATTCAAGATGGGCAATTCGCTGGATTAAACTCAATGCCCGCTCCCGGTCAACCCCGGGTAACTGAACTAAAATCCTTGCTCCTGATTGCCTCTCAATCGTTGGTTCATAGACTCCAAATTCATCAATTCTATTTTTGATTATCTCCAGTGCCTGATCGCGCAACTTCTCTGGATTCTCTTTAATTCCAGTAGTATCAACCTCCAGAACCAGATGCATACCACCCTTGAGGTCAAGTCCGAGATGGATTGCACGACGCAAGAGGCTATTTTCCTCTTCCTTTGATAACTCCTTTGCCGTATAGAGTTTTAGACTCGGATAAACTGTGTAAATGGCAATGAAGAGAAGAACAATGACAATACCAATTCTGATACCAATATTTCTCATCCTGCTCCTTTTATTAGCCTTACCATTTCCTGAACTGCCTGATGCAGTCCCACAAATACTGCCCTGGCAATAATCGCAAATCCGATTGAATATCCGGTTATCTCCTTTATTTCTAATAATGGATGAATATTTCGGTAGTCCAGGGCGTGTCCAGCGTGAACTGATAGCCCTTCATTCCTTGCCGCCTTTACCGCCCGGCTGATTTTATTCAGTTCTCTTTTACGATTATCCCCGGCCCTTGCATATTCATTGGTATTTATCTCAACATACTGGACACCGACCTTCACCGCCTCCTTAATTTGAGCGATATCCGGGTCAATAAATATCCCGACCCTTATGCCACTCTTTTGTATCTTTTTGATATAATCAGCGATATCAAACTTTATATTCAAAAGATTTAATCCCCCCTGGGTTGTAACCTCACCCGGTGATTCGGGGACCAGGGTAACCCGGTGGGGCCTTATCTTTGTGGCAATAGTTAACATCTCTTCGGTTGGTGCCATCTCAAGATTCAATTCGGTCTTTATAACTTCCTTCAATAGACCTAAATCCCGCTCTTTAATATGTCTCCGGTCCCCCCTGAGATGGATGGTAATCCCATCGGCACCCGCAAGTTCAACCTCAACTGCAGCAAAGACTGGGTCAGGAAAATTTTCTTTCCTTGCCTCACGGAGCGTTGCGATATGGTCAATATTAACTGAAAGTTCCATTGGCAATTATATTCAAAATTTGTCCAATGTCAATCATTAACTGCCCGCGATACTTCGTATTTTATAAGTTTATCCTCAAATTCGGTGGCCGGGTAAAGACCAACAAAAGGCAAAATCCCTGAAAAATCCGTTCAAAACCAGATTCCGAAGATGAAATTGTCTCAATGGGATATGATAAAAGATTAAATGGAATATCGGCGATAAACTTTATAGGCAAGTAACTCTCCCCGGTGATAGAAAATTCCCTTATTCCGCTTAAAGTTTGTAGATTATAAAGACTATGTAATCCATCAATTGTTAAATTTGGTGGAAAGATACCAAAAGAGAATTCAATCCCCAAGAGGTCCGTGAATCCCTTATAAGCAAATTCAATTATCCGTTGCCCGGGTGTGAACCTTGCTACCTTCTCTTTATCCCCTTTCTGCCATCTTATTATAAAATTCTCTCTATCAATCTCATATCCTTCATACCGAATTATTGTGCCGATATTCTCCTGATGGTAGAATTCCTCTTGAGATGGCTCCTGGGTGAGATGGTGGTCTATTCCAAATTCCCTCTCATACCTATCATAGATTAAATATTGGTGCAGATTCTTCTCCTTGCTGCGGAGAATTTCATGGATTGACTTTATCCCTTCTTCTGATTCCGAAGCAGCAATTATTTTATTATGATATTTTTCCCTTCTCCGAGCAAGATAGTTCAATAAATTTGCCTTCCTCATCCGGTCGTCAATTTCTATAAATGAAGCAGTTTGGGGTTTGATAACTGAGAAAATCTCACTGGTTGATACAATTATCTCCTGGGTTCCATCAATATCAAAGTCCCTTACTTCAATACCGGTTTTGATATATGGTAATTCAGCCTCAATGAGATTTTTATATATTGCCTCTCGTAAATGGGGCAGGTATAAGCCACCAAATATCCCATGCCAGTAGGCACAGGAACACTGACCACGCCAGAGGTAGATTCTTGCCTGGAGGTCGTCCCGGGGTAGATTCCTTGAGACATATATCATCCTTTTATGCATGAGATTTGCCTCCGGATAGAATCTCAGAAAATTCTTGAAATAACCACCATGGATCAGTCGGTAGTATCGGTGGTCAATTGTGCTTTTAAGTTCATTGTAATCCTTTGAGGCGTTCAGGGGCAATGCCCATTCACCCATCTCCTCATAGGAGGCAGTCGGCAGATAGACCCTGCCGGCCGGTGGCTCTTTTGTAATGTCCTTAAGGTGAACGGTCTCTATCCAGTCTAATTCCTCGATTCTACTCAAAAAATCCTCAAGCCAGTGTTCTTTATAAACCCAATCATAAGTCCCGGGCCAGACGCCAAACTTCTCACCATCATCACCCAGGGTCTTTAAGGCATTATCCCTTTTTACCTCCTCCTCCTTCAGATATTCAATCGTCTCATCAATCTTATGGAAGGGAATTAAATAACGCAACTTCATCGATATGGGGAAAACCTTCAAAATTTTTCCACAATCTTCTGTAATATAATATGAAAAGAGTTCTTCATCATCGAGCCCCGCATACTTGAAGTGTGTATCATCAACAAGGGTATATTCAATTCCGGAGTCACTCAATATGGAAATTAAATTGGGCTCCCATACCCGCTCGGTCAACCATAATCCCTTTGCCTCGTAACCTAAAAGTTTGTAAATATAGTCCTTAAAGTATTTTATCTGGTCAATGACATCTTCAGGCGGAAGCAAGGAGAGAATTGGCTCACTGTATGCGGAGATTAATAGCTCAACCTGATTCTGATTTATTGCCTCCTTCAACAGGTCAAAATATTCCGGGTGTCTATTTAATAACCAATCGCAGAGCGGACCCGAATTGTGCAGTCCAAATTTCAATTTTTTGTGTTTCACAAGGGTCTTCAGCAAAGGGAGATATGCATGGGTGTAGGCAAACTCATAAACCTCTTCAAAATTTCCCACGGGCTGGTGGTTATGAAGGTATAGCGCCAATCTAATCAAAATAACCTCCTCTGATATATCAAATAAAAGGATAATATGGCTCAAAAAGGCTTAGGAAGTGAACGATGGCATAAATGGCAAGTAAGGGCGATAAAAGGCGAATTAAAGGATAGAATGAGACTTCGTTTTTCGATTGCAAAAAGCGTTCCGTATCTCGAAATTCGTCCGTGGTCAAACGAAACCGATATACCAAATCGTTTCGCTTTTCTAAACCGTCAGACGGAATCCAATTGTTAATCATATCCGGTTTTTTTAGTCCTCTTGCCATCTTGAGCCCTGTTCAGCCCTTTATCCCTTTTTGCTTTACCATAAGTCTTTCATCAAGTCTTTACGCCGGTCAATTTCTTTATGACATCAACCGGGGGTGAATTAGGCAATTGCCTGCCTATCAACTTTATTCCCATCTGGTAGATTTTGACTGCTGCCTCAATATCTTCGGGAGTGAGATAGATATATGGTGCAATCGTCCTTGACCCTTCGGTAAAACCCAATCCACCAATATTCACCTCTTTTATCTTCAGACCATTCAAGAGCAGGGAATGGGCATCTTTAATACTTTCAACAATCGTCATTATTCTCTTCTCATCCGATTGTTTTAAAAGAAACCGGGCACTGGATTGAATGTCAAAACAGTAAAATTGAATACCCTCGGGAATTGCCAAACGATAGACATTGCAAGACCATTCATCCTTACTTATCTTATCTGAGGCAAGGATCAAGACCTCAATACCCAGGGGCCTTGCCCATCCCGCTATTACCTGACCATGGATCAACCGGTCATCAACCCTCAGAATAAGCATCTTTAGTCCCAGAAATCCCATTTTATAATTATATTAAATTCTGTCCCTTTAAGGTTCTGATTAGGGATGGATTGGTTTAAAGAATTATTCAGATTTGCAGAAAGAGACAGGGTGATAAATCTAATGGATATAAATGGGGAGATAATATAAAACGGTTCATAACGGTCGCCGAAGGGACCCGTCAGCTCTCCGGCGTATTTAAATCGCACACCAAGTCCGATAACCGAACGGGATTTCTTCCTCTGCCAGAGATATGTCAGACTTGCATAGCTTTGGGGAAGACAAAGAAGGGGGCTGTATTGAAAAAAATAATTGCCGGTAAATTCTACCAAAGAATTAAAGAAAACCGGAGACTGAAAATATCCGGACAGACCTTCTGTTGGAAGAAAATCAAGATTTCGGGGTGTGTAGTAATCTATACTATCATATTGATAATATATGTAATTGGTAATATCGGCCTTATAAAAATTCAAAAGAAAATGCCTGCTTTTTAATTGCACCTCCCGGACCAGAAATTTTTCTGACTTCAGCAACGGAGCGGGATTTAAGAAATAATTACTATAAAAAGAAGCAGGCATACCTAATCGCTGGCTGATTAATGGCTTGTAATGGCTCAAACCTACACTCATGATAATGAAAGTTGAATCATAAATTCTACTGCCCGCAAACCCGCGCGGCGAGAAGTTGAGTTGCTTATCTTTATCAACCTCCCATTGTCCGGAGATGCCAAATAAAAAACGGGAGAAAGATTTCATTAAATCCTGCCACAGAGATAGATAACGGCAATCTTGACTATTGTAGAAATCGCTGTTCAAAAACTCCTCCGTGCCATTGATACCCCAGTTTAGCTCGAAATCACCCTGCTTCATATACGACTCCTCACACAGTGAAATCTTTCTTACCGTATTCTTAATAACTGTATCATAATTATCTGTAGCAAAGTCATCGGTATACAATGTATAAAGAAGAGCCATTTTATTTTTGTGGTTTCCTAAAGTTAAACTTCCATCAAAAAAAGTAGACTTTAAAAATCCATCATAGTTCGCTGTGGTATAGAAGAAATCAAATCTTGCCGGAATAAATTGATTGTAGTAGAAGTTGGTATAAAGAGAATTGGACTTCAAAAAGAGCGCATCAAAACGATTTAAAAAATTGGAATAGACACCACTGAGATAAATGAAGGAATTTCTGCTGAGTGCCCGACTAAAGTCAATATTATACATTTTATCTTCACCCAGCAAAGTAAAAAAGATGGAAGAAAATGGCCTTTCGTATTCATATACCTTGGAAGTCAATTCCACCGAGTATTCACCCTTGCCATCATTTCTGGTCTTGATATTGACCGTCTTTAAAAATTGAATGGGCAAAAGAACCGGATTGACCCCGCCGAAGAAGCAATTCCCTAAACTGTGGCCATTCAACCTTAAATCCGTATGAAAAGGAGCAAAAATTAACAGCCGATGGACGTTATTTAAGGTAAATAGGGGCAGACAAAACAAGGCGTCACTTAAAGACAGGTCATAATTTTCCGGGTGGTTAGATTTAAGGATATAAAAAAAAGAGTCACTGGGAGAAGATTCACCAAAGCTAACCAAATCAGATAATCGGTATACTTCTATTGAATCTGATTTCAGTGAATCACCGGTTAGAGAATCGCTGTTTAAAATAAACAATAGTGCGATAAACACATTTGATTATAATGCAAAACCAGATTTTGTCAAGGCATCCCACTGAATCCTCCTCAAATTTTTGAAACTTAAATTGGCGGTATTTAAAAGAATCACCAGCCGCCCTTTGGAAGGAAAAAGCAAGGATGCCAGGGGCATCCCAGAATTGACAAAGGAATTTTTTAGTATATAATAACGATATGCGGGAGGCAAAATGATCTTCGTGACAACCCTTGATGTAATTCCGGGAAGGGCAGAAAAGATGCTAAAGGAAATAAAGGAAATTGAAATCCCAAAAGGGATAAAAATAAGGGAATTCTTGTCCCTCTTTGGCAAACCAGATTTTACCCTGATTTTTGAGGCACCGAATGAAGAAGAAGCTATGAATTTCATTGTCAAGTTTGTTGCCTATGCTGTGCCCAAGACATCCCTGGCAGTTCCGGTGGAGTATTCGTAATGGATTTAGCAGAAATTGCAAAAAAAGAAGGAATTACTACCAAGCAACTAAAGGATGGACTCCAGACCGGGCAGGTGGTATTTGTAAAAAATCGCCTCCGGAGGATAAGTCCCCTGGCACTGGGAAAAGGCTTGAAGACCAAAGTAAATGCCAATATCGGCACCTCGCCCGACCTGGTGAATATAAAACTTGAACTGGCAAAATTACGCGCGGCAATTGAGGCCGGTGCTGACAGCATAATGGACCTTTCTACCGGTGGCGATATTGACAAAATAAGAAGGGAAATCCTCAATGCCTCCCCGGTTGTCGTGGGAACCGTTCCGATCTATCAAGTGGCAATCGAGATGCGTAAGAAAAAGAAACCATTTACCCGGGCGACTGTTGATGAAATATTTGAATTGATTGAAAGACATCTTGCCGATGGTGTTGACTTTATTACTGTCCATTGTGGAGTAACTCAGGAAAGTATCAAAGGAATTGAGAGGAGGAAGCGGGTTTGTGGCGTGGTAAGCCGCGGTGGTTCAATGATGATTGAGTGGATGAAATTCAATAATAGAGAAAACCCATTATATGAATACTATGACCGTCTTTTGAAACTCGCCCGAAAATATTCTGCCACCTTGAGTTTAGGTGATGGCTTGCGACCCGGTTCAATTGCCGATGCAACGGATGAATACCAGATAAAAGAATTATTGGTAATTGGAGAACTGGTTAAATGGGCGAGAAAAGAAAATGTTTCAGTGATAGTAGAAGGTCCCGGTCACATTCCTATAAACGAAATTGAGGCAAATATAAAACTCCAAAAAACAATCTGTGATGGCGCGCCATTTTATGTTCTTGGACCTTTGGTCACCGACCGGGGTGCCGGCTACGACCATATTGTGGCGGCAATTGGTGGGGCATTGGCTGGATACTACGGGGCTGACTTTTTATGCTATGTGACACCTTCTGAGCACCTCGGACTGCCCAATGTTCAGGAAGTGCGGGAAGGAGTAATTGCCTTAAAGATTGCGGCTCATGCGGCAGACATTGCCCGTGGCAATAAAGATGCCCTGAAACAAGACCTGGAAATATCCCGTGCCCGGTACAGTTTAGACTGGCGAAGGATGTTAGACCTTTTGATTGATCCCAAAAAGGCGAAGGAGATTTTCAATCGCCGGAAGTCAAGGTCATCCCTTACCTGCACAATGTGTGGCGAATTCTGCGCAATGAAGAAGACAAGAGAAATTCTAAAAAGGCAATAATGAAACCTCTCACCCTTTCCTTTCACTGGTTGAGAAGGATCAGGGTAGAGGTGGGGAGGTTATAAATGGAAAAACAGGAAATTAGAGAAAAAGAACTGTATTACACCAAGCAGGGTGGAAAGGCAACGATGGTATTCTGCCTTGTTATTGGAATTATCTTTTTCTTTGGCTGGCTCTTTAAATTTATGACTGTGCCCGCATTACTTCCGATCCTGACTGTTGTGACTTTTTTCTTCGGACTATTTATCTACTATCTTTGTAAAAGAAACATCTATTCACCGTTATTACCTTATCTCGTTACTACTTTCACTGCACTCATCCTTAGTTACTGTCTGGGATTTGTGAATCCTCAAATTAGAAACCTATTTTTTATTATCTATTTTTACATCGTCCTTCATCCTGCCTATTATTTAGGAATAAAAAATGGATTATATGCGGTTGCGCTGATTGATATTGCCTATGCAATTATGACCCTGACTACCACCCAAACTTATCCAACCCTCAACATTGGATTGGAATTCAGCAAACTTATCCTATTCACAGTCATTACATTTATCATAATGATTGATTTTGAAAAGAATTTGTTAAGATTGAGGGCTTTAAGAGGTCTATTAACTAAAGCCGAAAAAGGAGACCTCACCGTCCGATATACCCCCAAGGATGAACACGACGAGATACATTTTTTAGGTGTAAGCATCAATAATTTATTTGAGACCGAATTGAAGATAGTAAGTGTCATTCAGGCACTCGCCCAAAATCTCTCCCGTATCAGCACCCAGATCGCAACAACCGCCCGAGAGATATCTACTGGAATATCGGATATCGTTGCTACAACCCAGAAGATGACCGATGGTGTTGATCAGCAATACCGGGAACTCGAACAGTCAATAAATGCGGGTAAGATGCTGAGCGAAATCAACTTTGAAGTGGTTAATAACATCAAAAAAATAGAAAACAACTCCGTGGAGTTTTCAACCAATCTTACCACCGCCTTGAATAAAAGCGATTTGATAATCAAGAATATTGAAATTATCAGTAACCGTTATGAAAACCTCATCAGTCTGATGGCAAAGTTGAACGATATCTCAAACGCAATCAGCACAATAATCGCAACGATAAACAGCATCTCGGAGAAAATTAACATCCTGGCACTAAATGCATCAATTGAGGCGGCCAGGGCTGGAGAGTATGGCAGGGGATTCTCTATCGTTGCCGATGAGGTGAAAAAACTTGCCGACAGCACTCAGAATTCTGCCACTGAAATTGATAAAATTATTAAAGAAATGACTGAATCAGTCAAGACCGTCGCCCAGAGTTCGGAGGAGGTAATGAAGGCAATTAAAGAAGGGAATCAGGTGGTCAAATCAACCACCGAATCCTTAAAGTCAATCTCCGGCGGAATTATTGAACTGAGTAATGCAATAAAGGAAATCAAGAATATAATCGCCCGTGAGGAGGCAGAGATAGGGGGTATAATAAGGCAGATTGAATCGTCCTACAACATATCAAAAGAAAATTCCATTGCTGCTGAGCAGATCCTTTCCTCAATGGAAGAGCAATCCGCAGCCACTGAAGAGTTTTCAAACACCAGTCAAGAACTCGTCTCAATTATTAATAAATTAAATGAAATTACAAAAAACTTCAAAACCTGATGGCTGATGTCTTAATCGTTGAGGACAAAACAAGTTTCGGTGAGGTGTTGAAGACAACCCTGGAGGAAGCAGGCATTAGCAGTCTAATCAGCACCTCTGGCCGGGAGGCATTGAATATATTTAAAAAAGAAAAATTTGAAATTTGTCTTTTAGATTTAAGGCTCCCGGATATTGATGGCCTTGACCTTTTGAAGGAGTTAAAGAATATTGACGCCGAGACAAGATTTGTAATTATGACTGCATTCGGGACGATTGAACGGGCAGTAGAGGCAATGAAACTCGGGGCTTGTGATTTTCTGACCAAACCCTTTGATATGGAACAACTCACTCTATTACTCAGGAGAATCCTTGAGGAGAAGAAAAGATACTACGAGAACATTCTTTTAAAGGAAGAGGTGAAAAGAAAAGCAGGTTTTCCTGAAATTGTCGGTATTAGTGCGGCAATAAAGAAGGCTATTGAATTACTGCAGAAAGTTGCACCCACCGATACTACAGTATTGCTGCTGGGTGAATCGGGCACCGGGAAAGAACTCTTTGCCCGTGCCTGCCACTGGCTTTCACCCAGGAAAGAAAATGCCTTCGTTGCCATTAACTGCGCCGCAATACCGTCAGAACTCCTTGAGAATGAGCTCTTCGGCTCAGAAAAGGGTGCCTTCACCGGCGCCCTAACCAAAAAAATGGGCAAATTTGAACTTGCTGACAAGGGAACTGTGTTTCTTGATGAGGTAGGAGACCTCGATTTGAATCTGCAGGCAAAGCTTTTAAGGGTCCTTCAGGAAAGGTCATTTGAGAGACTCGGTGGAACATCAACCATCAGAATTGATGTCAGGATAATTGCCGCCAGCAATAAAGACCTGACAAGTTTGGTTCAGCAAAAGAGATTTCGGGAAGACTTGTTTTACCGATTGAGTGTCTTTCCGATAACAATTCCCCCTTTGCGGGAGAGAAAAGAAGACATCCCGATGCTCGTTGAATTTTTTTTAAAAAAACTGAAATCAACAAAAAAGATTACCGAGTCCGCAGTAGAGAAATTAATGGACTATGACTGGCCCGGTAATATCCGGGAACTTGAGAATACAATTGAGCGGGCAAATATCCTTGCCTCGGATATAATCAAGCCGGAACACATTCTATTGCCGCTAAAAGAGAAGAAATTTGTGGCACCACCTTTGAAAATGATGGATTTAAAATCTGCCGGAAGCCTGGGCCGGGAAATGGCTGAGGCAGAACTCATCAGAGAAACACTAAAGAAGACCGATTATAATAAATCAGCAGCTGCCCGAATTCTTAAGGTCTCCTACAAGACCCTGCTCAATCGAATTGCCCGATTAAAACAGAAAGGACTTTTATAAATTCAGTGTCAATGGATATTTCTGTGAAAAATTTCGATGAAAGGATTATGCAGGAGGCATTGACCCTGGCAACAAAAGGCTGGGGTAAGACCGGGATTAACCCTTTGGTTGGAGCAGTTGTAGTAAAAAAAGGCCGGATTGTTGGACGGGGTTTTCACCGCAAACTTGGTGAAGCACACGCTGAAGTCTGTGCTCTGATTGAATCAGGGAAGAATGCCCAGGGGGCGACCATCTATGTAAACCTTGAACCCTGCTGTTTTTCCGGACGAACCCCACCCTGTGTTGAGGCAATAATAAAGGCAGGGATAAAAAGGGTGGTTATTGGTATGACCGACCCCAATCCGATGGTCAATGGAAATGGTATAAAAATTTTGCAAGAGAAAAATATCGAAGTCATAGGAGGAATATTAGAAAAACAGGCAAGAGATTTAAACCGCTGGTACCAAAAATATATTACAACAAAAAAACCGTATATAATATTAAAGATCGCCGCTTCTAAGGATGGCAGGATTACTAATTTCAAAGACAAATACATTACCTCGCTAAAGTCACGAAGATATGTCCATTCACTCCGTAGCCAGGTTGGCGCAATACTGGTCGGCATAAATACAATATTAAAGGACAACCCCTATCTTACCGACCGATTGATCGGAAGGAATAATCCCGCAAGGATTGTCCTTGACCCCCATTTAAAAATTCCACTTGAGGCAAATTTTTTAATACCCGATGCAAGAAGGATAATCATTACGAGCGAAGATAATGACCGAAACAAAATCCAGCAACTTAAAGAGAAAGGGGCTGAAATTCTCTCGTTCAAAGGGGATTATTATCCACTGGAGTTGGTCTTTGAGGAACTGGGAAAACGAGAAATCGGTTCAATCCTTATAGAAGGTGGTGGAATAGTCTTCTCCCAAATTTTAACAAAAAGTTTGTATGATGAACTATCCATCTTTGTTGCACCGGAAATTATTGGCACAGGATTAGATTTCCTCAAAGAAAACTCAATAGAACTCCAGAAGATGAATTCAATGGATTTAAATGGAGACAAACTTTATTATGTTCACCGGTATAATTGAACAGAAGGGAAGAATCTCAAGGATTGTCAAAGGAAGGATAAGAAAAGTTTATATTCAATCAAACTTATCCATAAAAAGTGGCGATAGTATAGCCGTGCAGGGCATATGCCTGACGGTAATTGATACCTTCAAGGATGGCTTTTTGGTTGAGGCAATGGAACAGACTGGCAAAAGAACAACCCTTTCCCAATGGAGTGTTGGTGACTATGTAAACCTTGAGCGGGCGATGGAAATAGGAGGTAGAATCGGTGGGCATATTATCTTAGGACATATTGACGAAGTCGGTAAGTTGATAAGGACAAAAGGGAATGAATACTACTTCCAGATTCAGTCTCAAAACAGGAAATATTTAATACCCAGGGGTTCAATTGCGATTGATGGTGTAAGCCTCACGATTGGCAACTCTTCGGGGAATATCTTCTCAGTCTTTTTAATTCCCTATACCCTAAATAATACCACCCTCGGTGGGCTCAGGGTTGGCTCCTTTGTCAATATTGAATATGACTATCTGGTAAAGGCTATAAAATCAAGGTGATAGTTTAGTTCCTTTCAAAGCCATCTTTTGTTTATTTAGCCATTTCTAAGTTATAGTTTTGCGGAAAAAAATTGGTCTAATACATAATCCTCCTGAATTTTTCAAATGAGTGAGTGAGCCCATTGACATTTCTCAAAATTTTTATATAATATAGAATATCGCCAGGGTAGCTCAGTTGGTAGAGCACCGGACTGAAAATCCGGGTGTCCGCAGTTCGATTCTGCGCCCTGGCATTTTGTAAATTGTAAGAGATTTTTTACAACCCATATTTTCTCACCTTTGTCGTCCTGACCCTGGGCACACCTAAAACTAAAAATCTTGATGTTTGATACTTTTATTGAGATGCTTCGTCAGGGCAGGATATGATAAAAGATTTAGGTCTTGGTTTGGAAACGAGATTAGTCTATTGGCTGTCGTTTGCTGGTTACTATAAACCCTGTCATTTATAAACCGAAACCGATGGCAAATTTCTTTACTTACTGATATTAGTGATTTCCATTTTTGCCCTCTTGCCGTTTATGCCATCTTTCACTTCTTGAGCCTTTTTGAGCCATATTACCCTCTTATCTGATATACCCAAGGAGGAGCATCCCTTTTTAAATGCAAGATACATCAGGGGAGAACCCCTGAACCCCCCAGAGACGCTCCATCTTAAAGTTGTGCACTTTCCAGCGACTATCAGAAACCCCAGATGTATCTTGTCCATATTCTTTTCTATAATGAAAATTTTCATTATTCTTGTATTGGAATTTTTTCAAATTCCAATACAATAAATATCAAAAGAGCTTTTGCAGAATGGATATAATATGAGCTTTGCTAATTTGGATATAGTTAGACAAAATTTAGTATCTTTCACCTTCTTAAATAGAGTTTGCAAAAACGGCACACTGAAGCAGATGTTATCTTGACAAACCCTCTGATTCATATTATAATACCGCGGTTGGGAGGTTCAGATGCCCTGGCATGGTGAGCTCATTAAGATTGATGATTACCGTTACAAAATTCCGAGGTCATATAAATCCGGTATGAAAACCGATGGTATCATCTATGCCTCAGAAAGGATGCTTGAAAAGATTAAAGAGGATGAGGCACCTGAGCAGGTCGCCAATGTCGCAACCCTGCCGGGGATTGTCGGTTACTCTTTGGCAATGCCCGATATCCACTGGGGATACGGCTTTGCCATTGGGGGAGTTGCCGCATTTGACATAAAGACCGGCATCATCTCACCAGGTGGTGTCGGCTATGATATTAACTGTGGAGTCAGGATTTTAAGAACCAATTTAAAATATGATGATATTAAAGATAAAATAAAAGAACTCATCCGTGCCCTTTTTGAAAATGTCCCATCCGGCGTCGGGTCTACCGGAAAAATAAGGATTGACGATAGTGAAGTGAAGGAAGTTTTGCTCTATGGTGCCCAATGGGCATTGAAGAAGGGATTTGGCTGGAATCAGGATATTGAAAGGATAGAAGAAAAGGGGATGCTCAAGGGTGCAAATCCGGATAAGGTATCAAGGAGGGCAATTGAAAGGGGCAGACCGCAACTCGGCACCCTCGGCGCCGGAAATCACTTCTTAGAAATCCAGGTTGTTCAGAATATATTTGATAAAGAGGCGGCAAAGGTGATGGGGATATATGAAACCGGGCAGGTCACGGTAATGATTCATACGGGTTCAAGGGGACTTGGTTATCAAATCTGTGATGATAATGTAAAGACCCTGGGCAATGCAGTGCGGAAGTATGGAATTGAGATTCCGGACCGACAGCTCGCCTGTGCACCTATTGAATCACCCGAGGGTAAATCATACTTTGAACAGATGGCCTGTGCTGCAAACTATGCCTGGGCAAATCGCCAGTGTATTATGCACTGGGTAAGGGAGGCATTTGAAAAGGTTTTGAAGAAAAAGGCAGAAGACCTGGGTATGGAATTAATCTATGATGTTGCCCATAATATTGCCAAGTTTGAAGAACATAAGATAGATGGCGAAATAAAGAAGGTATGTGTCCACAGAAAAGGGGCAACCAGGGCGTTTGTTGCCGGACACAAGGATGTACCTGAGATATATAAAAAGGTCGGCCAACCAGTATTGATTCCGGGCGATATGGGAACCCATTCTTATCTATTATTGGGAACGGAAAGGGCAATGCAGGAGACATTTGGCTCAACCTGCCATGGTGCAGGCAGGCTCCTTTCCCGGACAAAGGCACTGGAGGTAACAAAGGGAAGGAAGATTGACCGGGAACTTGCCGAAAAGGGAATCTATGTCCTCTGTGCCTCAAGTGAGGTATTGAGAGAAGAGGTTCCTGAGGCATATAAAGATATTGACATGGTAGTTGAGGCAGTGGACGGTGCCGGTATTTCCAAAAAGGTGGCAAGGATGAGACCCCTGGGTGTGGTGAAGGGATAATATTGGTTAAATGGTTATAGATGAATAAAAAATGATAAATAGATTAAAAAAAATGCTATCAAAATGTACCGGAGGTTATGCTGACCTTCGCTATGAGCTTAAAACCGAGACAAAAATCGTCATCTCCGGTAAAGAAATCATCGAGGTGAGTTCCTGTCCAACCGACGGATTTGTCTTAAGATTGTTAAAGAATCGTGCCCTTGCCTGTGTTACATTCACCAAAGAGAAGGAATTTGCCCGGGCATTAAGAATTGCCCTGAGTAATGTCCGGGTTCTTGCTAAAAATCAGAATATTCCCGTTGAATTTGCCAGGGTCCCGATAGTCAAAGACCGATTTATTCCGGAATTGAATGAGGACCCTACGCGAATAGACATAGAAGCAAAGATTGCCCTCCTAAGGCACTATAACGAAATTCCCTACCAGAATAAAAATATAATCCACACTGATCTGGTTTATAATGAAGTAGTAAGAGAAAAATTCTATGCTAATACCGAGGGAAGTGAAGTTTTTGAGAAACTCGTAACCACCCGTATTGCCGGAACAATTATGGCTGGCGATGGCAGTCTCATTCAATCAATCCGAGTGGGAATCGGCGGCAGTAATGGCTTTGCAATTTTACAGAATCGTGAAGATGAATTCATAAATAAGACAAAACTTGTGGGTGATTTATTAACCGCAGAGCCCGTATCGGGTGGAGTGTATAATGTCATCCTCAACCAGAATCTTGCCGGTGTATTCACGCACGAGGCATTTGGACACTTCTCTGAGGCAGATTTGATTGAAAATAATCCAACAATGAGAAAAAAAATGGCGCTCGGCGCCCGACTCGGGACCGAGATACTGAATATAATTGATGACCCTACAATTCCAGGACAGCTCGGTTTTTATAAATATGATGACGAGGGTGTTATGACCCAGCCTGTCCAATTATTAAAAAACGGTATTCTGGTAGGAAGGCTCCATTCCCGGCAGACTGCCGCGGCTTTCAACGAACCACCAAATGGCCACTGTGTTGCTGAAGATTATCGCTTCCCACCGATAATCCGGATGGGTACAATATTCATTCAGCCCGCGGATAATTCCCTTGAAGAATTGCTCTCAATGCTCGGAAGCGGCTTATATCTCTGCGATGCAATGGGTGGACAGACAAGTGGAGAAAATTTTACCTTTGCTGCACAATATGGCTATATTGTGGAAAATGGCAGGATTACAAAGATGGTCCGTGATATAAATATTTCCGGGAATCTCTACCAGACCCTCAATAACATCCAGGCCGTTGGCAGTGACCTTAAACTGGGAGAAGTTGGTGGCTGTGGAAAGGGTCAGTTGAACATTCGCTCCTGTTATGGTGCCCCCCATATTCTTCTCAAGGACGCAGTTATCGGAGGCAGATGAAAGAAAAATTAATAAAGGCAGTAAAAAGAAAGGTTGATAAGGCAGAAGTTTACTATTACCGTGCAAATATAAATTCTGTCCAGTATGAAAATGGTAAATTGAGTCAATTAGAAGGTTCCATCCAGTCTGGTTATTCGCTGAGGATTATAAAAAATAGAAGATTGGGGTTTGCCTATACCAAAAATCTCATCAGTCCCCAAGCGCTTATTAACAGTGCCCTCGAATCATTAAAGGCGAATAATTTAACAGACCTTGATTTTCCTGCCACTAAAAAGGTCCGGAGGATAGATACCTATAATTCTGCCATTGAAAAGGTAGATTGTGAAAAGGTTGTGCGAGAATGTAAAAGAATTACAAGCCTCATTCAGGAAGAGGTCAAGGCAAAGATTGATGTATCTGCCGTCTTCGGAGTAGTTGAGATAAATATTTTCAATACAAATGGCGCCAATTTACGTAGCAGGTCTTCATTCTATCGTTTGTTATGTAACATTATTCTTCCCGATACTGCTGCCGGTTTCTATCATAGCCACTTTGACAAAACCTTTTCCAAAGTTCCCCAAAAGGAAATCCAAAAATTGATCTCCATCTATAAGAAGGCATTACCCGAAAGGAAACTTGAAAGTGGGCGTATGAAGGTTCTATTCCTGCCCGAGACCCTCTATACCTTCCTCTGGCGACTGGCAAGTGGAACCAATGGTGCAAATATTTATTATAAAAAATCACCGCTTGTAAATAAAATCGGGGAGAAAATTTTCAGTGAAAAATTAACAATCTATGACGACCCCCTGAATGACCGATACCCCCTTGCCCGTGCCTTTGATGACGAAGGGACTCCAACAAGAAGATTGGTAATCGTTGAAAAAGGAATATTAAAAAACCATTATTATGACCTCTATTTTGCCGACAAGATGAAAAATAATTCAACCGGCAATGGCTATAAGGGCACAATGTGGGGTGGAGAGTTTGCCTCGTTAAAACCAAACCCCCAATTGGAACACATCATTATAGAACCGGGGACAAAGAGCCTTGAAGAATTGATTGGTCTGATGGACAAGGGTTTGATTGTTGCTGGTGTCTTGGGTGCCCACAGCGGGAATATACCCAATGGAGACTTTTCTGTAGGAATTGCCCCGGGTCTTTATGTTGAAAAAGGCAATATTTTGGGTCGGGTTAAGAATACAATGATTGCTGGAAATATCTATGAGATAATGAAAAATGTCGTGGAGGTTGAAAATAGACTTCATCCGGTATTTATGTTTGGGAAGGCTCTGCCAGCAATCCTGTTTGATGACTTGATGGTCGTGAGTTCATAATAAAATAAATTTTTTATCACACCGTTGAATCAGAATAATTGCAATTTTATGGCTGGTTTATCGGAAAAGATACTCCAGGCGCCAAACTTACCTGGTGTATATATCTACAAAAATTCAAAAAATAAACCTTTATACATCGGCAAGGCAAAAGACTTAAAGAATCGCCTGACTTCTTATCTCAATAATCCTGAACCCCGTATCCGCTCAATCATTGCCAATGCCGTTGATATTGATATCATCCTAACGAACTCTGATACTGAAGCATTGACCCTTGAAGAATCTTTGATAAAACTCCACAAGCCAAAATACAATATAAGACTGAAGGATGATAAAAAATTCCCTTATCTGAAGATTACCATAAACGAAGAATATCCCAGGGTCCTCTTCACCAGAAATTTAAAACCGGATGGTTCGCTTATCTTCGGACCCTATACCAGTGCCCGGGCATTACGCCAGACAAGGGATGCCCTGTGTAAGATTTTCAAACTTGCCTCCTGTAATAAAGACTTCTCTAAACCCCTTCCCCGGCCGTGCCTTGAATATTCACTGGGTAGATGTAGTGCGCCCTGCACCAGACAGATAACCAAAGAGGAATACCGGAACTTTGTTCAAAAGGCAATAAAGTTTCTTAAAGGTGAATCCGATGAACTGACCCGGGCGATTGAAAAACGGATGTGGGAGTGTGCAGAAAAAGAAAATTTTGAAGCGGCAGGAATTCTGCGCGATGAACTCTTTGCAATTAGAAGGATTACCCAGCGTCAGCAGATAGTCACCAGTGATGGAATAAATCGTGACATAATTGGAATTGCCCGAAGCGGAATCCATTGTACCTGTTGTCTCTTCAGAATCAGAGAAAATCGCCTTATATCAAAGGAGGTCTATCATCTAAGGATACCACCGGTTGAAACCGAAGCCTACATCATCTCGGCATTCATTCGTTTGATCTATACCCATATATCCTTTTTACCGGAGGAGATAGTTGTTGCAACCGAACCGATAGACTGGGAGATTCAGCAGAGGTGGTTTCAGGAAAAGGGAATTAATATGAAACTCAATTTCGGTGCAAAATCTGAGATAAAGAACCTCCTTGACTGGGCAACCAGAAATGCCGAGACCGAACTCGCGGGTGTGGTAATAAAGAAAAAGACGCCATCGGCAATCCTTGAACTCCAGAATATCCTCCAACTGGAAAAACCACCAAGGTTGATTGAGGCATTTGACATCTCAAACCTGAAAGAGAAGTTTGCGGTCGGTGCATCAGTGGCATTTCGTGACGGCAAACCTTTCAAACAGCGCTATCGCCGTTACAAAATAAAAAGAGTTTCCGGCCAGAATGACTTTGCAATGATTCAGGAGATTGTTCAGCGCCGGATTACTGATATAAAAGAGTCAAAGGAACTGCCCGACATACTGCTCATTGATGGTGGAAAGTCACAGCAAAATGCAGCAATTATGGCAATAAAAGAAGTCAACCTACCCTTACCGGTCTTTGCCATTGCCAAAAGGAGTGACCAGTTATATTATCCTGATGGTCGGATTATATCCATCCCCACCCTGTCACGGAGCATTGTATTATTAAAGAGAATTCGCGATGAGGCACATCGCTTCGCCATTGGATACCACAGAAAATTACGCGCTAAGGTTATTACACAGTCAGTCCTTGATACAATCCCAGGTATCGGCAAAAAGCGCAAGATAATCCTCTTAAATCACTTCGGGAGTATTGAGGCAATAAAAAAAGCCAGTGAAGACGATATTGCCAGGATTCCGAAAATAGGCAAAAGGATTGCCCGGATAATATACGAATCCCTCCATTGAACAATAATCCAATGCGGTTAGCCATTTTGGGACTTTGGCGCATAACTCTTTCTTCATTGCGCGCCGGCTATTTCAGATATATTACTTCCTTTGTCATTGTGTTGATTCCGTCTTTGACTGAAACAAAATAGACGCCGGCGGGAAGTTTGTGGCCAGTATTATCGTCAACAAACCATATAATCTGATTAAAAAGTTAAATGGTTAAATTCTCTGTCTTGCAGTCTCTCTCTCGGTCTCAGTTTTCTCTATCGGTGTATATCAATAGACTATTGTATCATTATTGCCAGAAATTACAATTTCATCTGGGTCATTGCCATCAATATCATCTCTGATGATACGCTACTTTACGATTATTACCTTCTTATAACAAAGTCCATTATTGTTATAGAGGATAAAATAGACACCGCTGTTTAATAAGCATACATTATTGACCGCTCTGCCGTTTATATCATATAATCTACCATTGATTCTTTTCAAAAACTGACCAATATCTTTTAGGTGGCTTGGAATTTTATTTGAAAAGAACTTTTTTTCACCTTCCTCAACTGATGGTCCGGGAATCGTAACCATCATACTATCCTTGGCCTCATTTCCCGCAGCATCCCATGCCTTCACAATAATCCAGTAATTGCCCGGTGTAAGGCCATTTGTATTCCAGGAATATGCGGCGTCTGTAGCTTCAATCAGGCTATCACCATCGGTATTGGTAACGATGAAGTAGTAGTCACGATACTCGTAATCTCCCCTTGAATCACAAATTGCATCGTCTTTATATACTACACCTATATTGTTTGTATAATAGAGATAACCTTTAAAGAGAAATGAAAGTTTTTCCGGAAAATTCACCGGACCGTGAATTTCATAGGATATACCAAGGGGAATCATCCGTTCCCAGACCGGATATTGCGGCAATGGAATACCGGTCTTGTCGTATATCTTGGCGATAATATCAACCGCTCCGGTTACATTATCAGGATTCAAGTAGGTGTTTGTATTGTTCTGGCAGAGGGCAAATTTGTAACTACCATAGGCATTCTCAAAGACCGGTTTTGCAGTATCATCATAGGGGGTAATTATTACAAGGGGATTCTGGACAAATGCCCAGTCTGCATACTGCCAGACTGCCCCGATGTCCTTAATCCGGGCAAAGTGGCAGTGGTCAAAACCACTAACCGGCCAGGGTACAAGGTAGCCTATTAAATCTCCCGCATTTACCGTATCACCGATATCCTTGTGGTATTGATTGGGGTCAATGTGGGCATAGAGCCAGGCTTCAACCGAGTCATTGGCGATATTGGTATCAGCAATTGCCAGCCGCCAGTGGTATTCACCACTGGTTGTTAACCATGCCTTAACAAAACCCCGTTGAACCGCATAGACAGGTTTACCAATATCCATACCCATCACATCAATTCCCGGATGCATGTAAGGCCAGCCACCATAATCCTGAAATTCACCCCAATTATTTCCTAATGGATGGGTGGAATTCTGCGGGGCAAGCGGCCAGCCGATTTCAAAAAGAAAAAGGATAATCATCTCTCTTCTATCACTTCACCGGTTTCAAAATCATAAAAAAGACTGTCCCCTGCCATCTTTACCTGCACAAGATTACCATCCGACGAGAAGTTGATAGCCCGGATATAGGGTGATTCAACTAACCGGATAAATTTTAGCCTCCCCTCTTCGTAAAAGGAGAGTGTATCATTTGATACGACGCAAACCCGCTTACCCATTTCAGTGCTGGCAAATAATCTACCGGGGGTAAATTGGTAGCGCAACTTGCCGGAGATTGTAAATCCATAAATACCATTACGGTCCGAGACAAAAAACAGTGTATTATCGGGCGAAAAGCCAAAACCATTGGGATAATCAAGTGGCAATATTTCTTCAATATTGCCATCAAGTCCATAAAGAAAGAGCTTTGTTTCATTTGTTGCAAATACCACACCCGAATCACTAACATAGAATGCTGTTGCTGCGGGATTTAAGATTGAATATAACTTATGACCTTCTTTATTATAAAGGGTGAAAGAAGAGCAATGGAGTTCTGTTCCACCAGTATAAATGACCTCGCCAATAAATTCTTTATTAATGGATTCAATAGTGAGCGTAAAGATTAAAAAACTCATTAACCCGGGCATCATTTTTAATATAATAAAAAAAGAGAAAAAGTCAACAGAAAAGTTACACGGCAAAATTTTTATATTGACTATCTACCTTTTTTAGGTATTATTTATCATTATGAAAAAGGGGAACGTCTTCAGTGGTATTCAACCTTCGGGAAGATTACATATTGCTAATTACGCCAGTGCCATGCGCAATATGATCTCCCTTCAGGATGAATACCTTTGCATCTACGGAATTGTTGATTACCATGCAATGACCGTTCCATTTGAACCCGAAGAGATGGAACAGAGGATATTCAATTGTGCAGTTGACTATATTGCTGCCGGGATTGATCCACAAAAGAGTATCCTGATGCTCCAGTCTACAGTCTCAGAGCACACTGAACTTGCCTGGATATTAAATACAATAACGCCCATATCCTGGCTCACCCGGGTTCCCACATTTAAAGAAAAGAGGATGCAGAATCCCGACTATGTAAATATGGGGCTCCTTGATTATCCGGTATTGATGGCCGCCGACATCATCCTCTATAAGGCAGTTGTTGTGCCGGTCGGAGATGACCAGTTGCCCCATCTTGAATTGACAAGGGAGATTGTGCGGAGATTCAATTCATATTTTGGTGAAACCTTCCCGGAACCAAAGGAAAAACTGGCACCAGTCTCAAGGATATTAGGGCTTGATGGAGAGAAGAAGATGAGCAAATCGCTGGATAACTGTATCTATCTTGATGAGGAAAAAGAGGAAATCTGGAAGAAACTTTCAACTGCCGTGACCGATACAAATCGTAAACGGAGACAGGACCCCGGCAATCCGGAAGTTTGTAATATCTTTACAATGCATAAGGCATTTTCACCCCAGAAGGATATTGATTATTGTGCAACTGAATGTCGGCGGGCCGGCATTGGCTGCCTTGATTGTAAGAAAATTCTCTCCGAGAATATTTATAAGGAACTCGAACCCATTCAAATAAAACAGAAAGAATTACGCAACCGGCGAGAATATATCTATGAGATTTTAGCTGATGGTAGGACAAGGGCAAAGGCAATCGCCCAAAAAACGATGGATGAAGTCTACGAAAGACTCGGGATAAAAAGATTTCATGTCAGACCCAAATAAGATTATTCACCGACGCGGGGGGAATGAGAGTGTCCACTATTTTTTGAGATATTATCTGCCTGGAATTCGTTTTTCAATGAGACCCACAAGTTGTTCGGTTAAGTTTTTTCTTGTGTATTTTAAAAATGGATTTTCTGCCCTTTTGATTGTGCCACTTTTGTATCTGGCATATATTTCTGAAATTCGTTCTTTTATACCTTTTAAATCTCCATAGTTATAAACCCAGCCCGGATATCCCTTCTGGAAAGCCTCTTTTAAAATCCCTATCCCCGCTGAACTGCCACAGCAGATGATGGGCAGACCACTGGCAAGATACTCAATCTGCCTGGAAGGGAAGAAGAAGTCATCACCGGTGGTAATGAGAACCGCCAGATGAGCGGAGCAAAATTCTCTAATTGCCCGAGAATAAGAAAGGTAACCCAGGATGCGGACAAATGAATAACTCTTCATCAAGTCTAAAAATTCCCTATCAACATAGCCAATAAACTTCATCTCAATTGTCTCTTCAGGAATCTTCCTTTCTTTAATAAAATTATCCAATGCCCTCAGGATCACCTCTGGATTCCTCTCCCGGCGAATTGTCCCTAAATAGACGAGCGTAAATTTTTCAGGAGATGGCACCGATGGAAAGTCGTCAGGGTCATAGCCATTGGGAATGACAAAAATTTTTTCTTCCAGTTGGGGAAAGCGGTTAACCAGCGCCTTTCTGATATTTTCGTTTACTACAATTATCAAATCGGCAATTTGGGTAACCTTACCCTCCCAGTAAGAGACGAATCTTTTTTGAAGATAAATTTTATAGGGCATAAAGGGAAATTCAAGCCAGGCATCACGAAAGTCTAAAATCAAAGGTCTTTTGGTTTTCTTCTTTATAAGATAACCGGTGATGAAGGCACTGAAGGGCGGGGCAGTTACAAAGATAAAATCAAAGGAAATCTTCAAACCCGCATTATATGCGAATGGAATCCAGCCAATTTTGTTATCTGGGAAGTTTAGGATACTCTTTATTGGCCTTTCCCATTTATGCGGCTTGTATTGATGTTTACCAATAAGATAAAGAATCCTTGCTGGATCAAACGATTCAGTCCGGTAAATCCTTAATCCCTTGAGGTCTTTACCCAGTTCCTGATCCGGAGAGTGGTAGGCGATATCCTTGCGGGTAAGGATTATTGGCTCAAACCCATAATCGGGAAGATACTTTGCAAATTTTACCGGTCTCAAAGAGCCCGGACCACCACACGGCGGCCAGTAATAAGTGAGGAGAAGAATTTTTCTCATTAAAGAAGTTTACTCAATAATAGATAAGCCTCACGAGCATAATCTTTTATCTTTGGATATTTGTTCTCATATTTCTTATAACCTATGACCTCCTTAAGCGCCTCCCTTGCCTTATCTTTTTCTTTCAATCGGTAGTGACATTTTCCAATATATAGTTTACACTGAGCAAGGTTTGAAAAATTCTTTTCATTATGTTCTTCATATCTTCGGTAAAGCTCACTGTATAATTCAATTGCCCGAGAAAAATTTTCCTTCTTAAATTCCAGTTCTGCCTTATTCCATAAGAAGGTCTTTGATAATGGATATTCTTTGAGTAGACTATCAATGATAAGTGTAGCAATATCATATCTCTTTTCTTCCCCATAAATGAAAACCAGCGAATTCCTGGCGGTGGGACCGGTATAAATACCCTTTTCCGCCGCAACATGCAATTTCCTGATTGCCTCAGCTACATCGCCGTCAGTCAATTTTAGTATGGGTAGATAACGACTTGCCCTTGCCCAGAAGTATTCAAATGAACCGGCCCCGAGGTAGGCATCATAAAATTCAGGTTCTTTTTTAATTAAATTCTGTAGCATCCTTCCACCCTTCACTCCGTAATTGAAGACCTCAAGATAATCTCCCTTAAAACCCTCATAAACCGCCTGATAGGCATAAGACGAACCCAAATAATATTCTGCCCATAGATTTTCTTCTTTACTTAATATCTCAGCACAACTTTTCCTGACCGTCTCCATTAAAGAAAGATATTCCTTTTCATAATTGAAATGACTTTCGTCCATCATCCTCAATTGTAATAATGCTGCCTTGAAAAAATGACCGGCCGGGTTTGCCGGGAATATTGCTATCACCTGTTCAAAGTATACCTCAGCACTATCAAATTCTTCAATATAGGCAAAATCCAACCCCTTTTTTATTAAATCACAAACCTCGGGGGGATTCAGTTCGGTTGTGGAAAATATTATAAAAAGAGTAAAGAATATCATGGAAGTTCAATCACCGAAAAATCACCGACATTCAATTTCTTGAAATTTCCACGCACCATCGCATTCTGACCGATGATTGAATTGGTGAGCATTGTATTTTCAATCATAGAATCATTATTGATAATGGAGTTTTGAATTATTGAGTTTTTTATCTTAACTCCATCGCCGATTGATACAAATGGACCAATTACTGAATCATTTATTTCAACTGAGTCGGGTATATAAACCGGCTTTATTATTACACAGCCACGGCGCGTGCGGCAGTAATGACTCTTTTTTAAAAGATGCTGATTGGTCTTGATTAAGGCTTCGGGCGTGCCGCAATCAAACCAATTCTTCACCCGTATCGCGAGGAATTTTTCACCGCGCCTTAATAAAAAAGACAATCCATCGGTCAACTGATATTCATTCTTGGTCATAATTTTCTTTTTTATAATATTGGACATTGCCCAAAAGACCTTCTTGCTGTCAGCAAAGTAATATAGTCCAACAATTGCCAGGTTTGATTTTGGTTCTTCGGGTTTCTCAGCAACCGATTTGACATAACCTCCATCAATTTCTACAACCCCGAATCTCTTAGGCTCATCTACTTCCTTGACTGCCAGTTTACTAATCGATCCACAGGCAAATTTTTTTAGGTCGTAATCAACGATTGTATCACCGAGCAAAACCAGTGTCGGACCGGATACATCCCGTGCACCTAAATAAATGGCATGGCCAAGTCCCAGGCGTTCTTTTTGAACGACGAATTTAAAATCGAATTGATAATTTTTGCAGAACTGGACAATAGAATCCGACTTTTTTCCTAAGACAATAATAACCTTTGATACATTTAAAGATTTCAGTCCCTCAAGGATATGCCCTAATATTGGTTTACCCGCAACATATAATAGACATTTTGGTAGAAAATGGGTGTGGGGTTTTAAACGAACTCCCTCACCGGCAACCGGAATAATAACATTCACTATAAACCTTTGAGTTTCTCTTTGAGTTCTTGCAACAATGCAATCGCCTCGTCGATTTTATCTTCATCAATCAATGCGGCAATCCTTGCTTTATATTCAATCTTTAAACCGGCACTCGTCGAGGCACCGAGACTTTCGATATCAAATTCATGCATTCCTTCGGTTCTAAATTCACGCTTCGGGGTCGGTTCGGGTTTTTCCTGAATTACCGGTGGGGGTGCCTTTTCCGGACTGATTTCGGTGACCTCCATATCTGGTGGTCTTTCCCCAATTTCTTCTTTTTTCTGCTTCTTTTCAATCAACAGATCAAATACCGATTCAGCCTTTTTATCCTTTTTCAATTTTTTGAGAAATTCCATAGGCCCCCTTTAACCAAGTTTTCCTTCTTTGTACAAG
>JBDRWI010000009.1:0-42858 GCA_039802265.1 Caldifarciminota bacterium
CCGTCTCTTTGTGCGGAGACCATTTTCATATCATCCTCCCCTGAATATCTTGTGGTTTTTTTTAACTATAATGAAAAATTTCATTACCATTGTATAGGAATTTTTCAAATTCCTATACAATAAATTATAGGTCAACCGCTACAAATTAAAAACCTTTTGAATTACGACGAATTCGCTAAAACAGAAAGCCCCGCATTAAGCGGGGCTTTCTTATCGTAGCGTCCGACTTCAGTTAGTAGGAAATACTATTTCACCAGAATCAGTTTGTGGGTAGCAATCTTACCTTCAGCCTCAAGTCTCAAGAAGTAAATACCACTGGAGAGATTCTTGGTATTCCAGTTAACAGTCTTTGTGCCTGCGGTCTGTCTGCCATCAACCAGTGTACTAATAAGTCTACCAGAAGCATCATAGACCTTCAAAGAGACCCTGGCATCTTTGGTAATGGTATAGGTAATCACTGAACCCTTTGTTGGATTGGGCATATTCGGGGCAAAACCGAAGGATGTAACAAGAGAGGCACCTTCCTTTTCTTCCACACCCGGACCTACAAACCAAGGCAGTTTCCAGACCTGATCAGTAGCTGTCCAGTCTCCATTGTCATCACCACCACAGACATATATCTCATTATGACCTTCACGGGCAATGAGGAAGTCGTTTCTGGCAAGAGCAAATGGCGTGTAATCAGGAAGGGCGGTCCAGACATTATTATCAATATCATATTCCCAGGCATGGGCAGTAGGCGGCAGAACTGCATTCTCAAATCCACCGACGATATAGAGATATCTATGGCCACTGCGATACATCTGTGTCGCCCCATTATTCATATTGGGTACCGGTAGTGGAGCACCTGTATACCAGGTTATCTGTTCACAGTTCGTTGGATTAATAATACCATAGTAGAGATTAGAAAAGGCAGCACTTCCACTATATCCACCAACAATCCAGATTGTATCACCGGTCATTGCAACCCCACCCATCATAAAATTAGTTGGAAGGGACGTCCCGGTAGTCCAGGCATTTGTATAGGTATTGTATATCTGAACATTATTCGTAGGCGTAGAACCATTATAACCACCGAGCATATAGACGAGCGAGTCATTATAAACCACCTGACCACCTGCTATTCTTGCCTGTGGCATATTTGCACCGGTTGTCCAGGAGTTATTGGTAACATCGTAAATCATATTGTAGTTATGAACACTACCATCATAGAGACCGAAGATATAGAATTTTCCATTGACATAGGAGGCATCAATCCAGTCACCGGCATAGGGCATATTCGCCATTGTCTGCCAGGTGTTATTGACCGGGTCATACTGGAATGTATAATTATGGTAGGTGTAACCACCATCAGGTGTTCCGCCAAAGGAGTAGATTCGGTCATTTACCGGGTCATAGCCGGTTGCGTTTGAGAGTTCGGGACTGGGCATACTCGTGCACTGAATCCACTCACCAACAGTAGAAGTCAGGGTTGTTGAATGAACGGTATCATTGGCGGGATTCATGTCTCCGGCAAGGGCAGTGAATGCGGTTAGATTATAAACAATTCCCTCGGCATTCGCCGGTGTCCAGGGGTTGAATGTAACCACGGTCTCGGCACCCGCTGGTATTGAAGAAAGGTTTATTGTTGAGGTATAAACAACCACACCTGAAGAATCAATTACGAAACTGACATCAAAGGTCTCAGTATTTGCACCCGCATTCCTGAATCGTGCCTGTGGATTGATGGCAACACCAGGGGGAACCCGTGAACCAGGGTTGACAATGGACATCGTCCGGGCATCATGCTGGAGGGTTGCACTGCCCAGCAACTGAACATTATCAAATGCCCCGTACCACATCCAGCCACCACCATCATAATAATAGAAATAGACCTGAACACTCTCGGCACCTACATAGAGAGATACATCAGCTGAATCCCAGGCTGAAGTGATATCAGTGGTATAGGTTTTTAACGGAACCACGCTCCAGACACCACCGGTACGGTGCTTCAGACCAACCTCAAGGTATTCAGGAGTACCAAGGTAGTTGTAGGTAATGCCCCATTTTAAGAGGTACATATTCAATGGTGGTCTAACAACTGGTGACTTTGCCGTATCAGACAGTGAAGGTGCACCACTTCCGGCTGCATCGTCATCAAACCACATTGATGAATCGCCATGGTCTGGGCACTGCCAGGAGCCGTGGAGCACTGCCGGTTGAACATCCCAGCCATTGGGAAAGGCATAGGCACCGGTCTTTGTCCAGCCCTGCCATCCTGTCTCAAAGTCCCAGATATAACTGGTAATATTGAAAAGCACGCCGAATGCATCAAGCATCTTATAGACCATCAGTTCCCAGTCAGCCCAGACACTCGGACCACGACCATCAATTGCCCAGAATGAAGACATAAGATTACCCGAATTCGGATAGGCAACTGCGGGGTGGGTGCTGTAGCCATTGTCTAAAAGAACCCAGTGTGCCTGTGCGTCAGGAGTCAGGTTATCGCCATAGAATCCATTACTGGCATAATCACAGGTCAAAGAGAGTGTAATACCAGCAATTTCACCAAGTCCTGAGACATTGGCAGTCGGGTCATTCCACTGATAGTCCTCACTATATGATGCCACATGGAAGTTGCTTATAACGAATGAACCACTACCCGCATAGATGATGTCCTGCCCAATGAGCCAGACCTTGCCACCGCCACTCATATAAGAAGCAATATTATTCTGGTCGGTCGGAGTCAGGGCATCACCAGTCCACCAGTCATCATAACAATTCCAGATTACAAGTTGATATTGCTGCATCGTCGCAAGGTCCGGACCATTCTGTCCCTGGGCCGTTGTTGCATACCAGCCATAGTTGCCCGTACCCACAATATTATTTAAGAGCGTCTGCCAGTTTGGGTCAGGATAGGTTCCTGTACCAAATGTACCGCTATAGTCCTCAACAAAGAGGATGCTTGCCCGTTCTGAGCCAGGGATATAGATCGGTCCGGTTGTCTCCTTTCCCTTCTGGGAAATTTCCCGCTGGAGCGCATCTGCCTGGTTACTTCCTGCGGGAACACCCTTTGTTATTCCCGGGACCACATTGTAGCCATATAGTCCTACAACCAACAGTCCCAAGGCTATAAATGCAACTTTCCTCATTTCTTCTCCTTTCTCTGAATACAATTCAATCTGCGGATAATCGCAGTTTGACACGGAGTTATTGCCGTGTCTTTTGGATTAAGATACCTAACCAGTATCTTAATCCTTTATCCTATTTGGTTTTTCTCCTGTGCATCACCCCCTTTCTTTTTATAATCGGTAAGTTATTATATATTCTATTCATAATCTTTGACAAGTCAAGCCCTTTTAAAATGTCGGAAGTGGCCGATATGTTGCCATCATAATTCCACCTGCAATTGCACCAATGATTATATTTATCACAAACATCACAATAATCGCAACAATCATATATCCAATCACCTTCTCTTTGGGTGTGTTCATCATCACCGGCATTCCCAGATACATAAGGTATAGTCCATAGAGTGAAGCCAGAAGCACGAGGATGCCCAAAACCGGAAAGATATAAAGTATTCCGGCGACAAAATACGGGGTCATTGAATATACCGCGAGTTTAAAGGCGCTATTAATGTCCTGGACCGAATCAAATGATGGGGCCAGGGCATTTATGACAATCCCCTCAATATAAAGCCCAATTAGGGTCAGGATGTAAAATACAATTGCCCAGACCAGCGCCGAGGCAATGGGATAACGAATTATGCCCATAAATCCCACATTCACCCCGATCAGGGCATTGCCAATGAGCCCGCATACTGCAGGAATTAATGCCAGGGGCACAGCATAACCGGTTAGGACCTGCGCCATTGTCGTGGGTTCACTTTTTATCTTTTCCCACTCGGTCTTAGGGCTTAAGAGAATACCCTTGATTCTTTCAATCATTATTCCTCCTGATGATTGAGTATATATAAATCCAGCAGAATGTCAAGAAGGTGCAAGAATACAAAAACGCTTGACTTGCTATTATTTTTGAGTAGAATTTTATATGTTTCTTTTATTGCTCTTTAGCCAATTGATTTCGTATCATAAATCGGATGGTGTATTTATCACGAACATCCCTGTGCCGGGTACAAAAGAGAATATCCGTAATGAAACGGAAACCAGTGACTACGATGGCATAATCACACACTATTCTGCTTTATATGGAGTTGACCCCGAACTGGTAAAATTGATAATTGAGAAGGAGTCAAAATTCAATCCCCGGGCAGTATCAAAGAGCGGGGCAATGGGATTGATGCAATTGATGCCGGAGACAGCAAAAAGACTCGGGGTAAATGACCCATTTGATCCTGAAGAGAATATTGAAGGAGGCATAAGGTTTTTACGCTATCTCTTTGATGAGTTTGGCGGCGACTTAAAACTTACCCTTGCTGCATACCATGCCGGTCCCGGGATAGTCAAGAGATTGAATAGGATTCCGCCTATCCCGGAGACGATTGCCTATGTTGACTATATCATCTCAAGGTACACCGGCTCTACACCCGCGCCCCTCTATTTTTTAATTGCTGAAGATGGTGTGCCATTATTAACAAATCGTCCTAAATAACAAACTTTTTTAATCCTCAATCTTGCTCAAGAATTCATCCACCTTCTTCATTTTTACCTTATGTTGTAATTCTGAATAGACCGTTTTTGCCTGCCTAAGATAATTTATCGCCGGTTTATTCTTTCCCTCAAGAGCCATTATTTCGGCGAGTGCAAAATACCCATCGGCCTGAAGACAACGAAGCCCGAATTCTTCAGCAATAGAAATCGCCTTATTTATATTTTTTATGCCCGCTATTGAATTATTGATAAGCAGTGCCTGTGCCCGGCCTAAAATGATTAGGGCAGAGACTTGTTCATACTGCACCTGTGACTCCTGTGCCAATTCCAGACTCTTTTGGGCATATTGAATTGCCTGGCTATTGTTCTCCTCCAAACAAATTTCTGCCAGAACATTGAAGTGATGGGCAGAAAGTAATTTGAAATTTTTACTGGCGCTGAGCTCCAACACCTTTGTAATACATTCTCTCGCTCTTTTTATATCACCCAACTTCAAAAAATATCTGCTGTAATGACATAAAATCTCACAATTCATCCATTCTTCATTCTTTTGCCGTGCAAGTTCTTCAATTGACTTTAAGTATTGTAAGGCGTTGGGAAAGTCTTCGGTCTCAATTAAAATATTTGCGATCGCCAAAAGAGAGTTTGCCGTTACGCGCACCTCATTTATCTTTTGTGAAATTTTCAGGGCATGTTCATAAAACTCCCGCGCCTTATCAAACTCGCCAACTCTGCTTTTTAATGTTCCAATATTAAAATAACCGATTGCTCCTCCCCGTTCATCTCTTAATTTGTTTTTTATCTCTAAACTTTTTTCGTAATATGCCAACCCTGTTTTTAAATCACCCATCAATTCATAGCATATTCCAAGATTATTATAGCCAAGGGCAAGTGACCGCTGGTCACCCATCTTTTCACTTAATTCATTGGACCTGCGATAACACTCCATCGCCGCTGACTGATTCCCTGCAGACCGATATACTGCTCCCTTTAATAGAAAATAACTTACCTTCGTTGGTAAATCTTCCGTCTTTTCAAAGAAATGTTCAATATCAAATAAATTTTTTAAAGCCTCCTCAATTAGGTTTCGGCGCCACAAAACTTGCGCCTTTCGTTGTAAACCCAAAATCTCTCCTTTTTGGTCTTTAATCCTTCTGGCAATTTTGATTCCATAATCAATGAGTTCTTCAGCCCTTTCTGTCTCCGACTTTACCTCCAAGAGTAAATCGGCGAGTTGATATGCCAATTGTGGTATAATGCTTGACTCCTCATTTTCTATATCCTTAAGTGCTTGAGACATAATCTCAATGCCCTTTTCCAACTGCCCGGTGCGAGCATATACCATCCCGACCTTTCTATCAATCCGCGCCTTTATCAGTTTATCTTTAGTCAGTCTCTTTGCCTGCTCATACAAGTTCAAAATCTCATCAATTTCTGTTAATTTTATAAATTTCACATCAGCGAGTTTCTCAAGCCCTTCCCTTCTTTTATCTTCGTCTTCAGCGATATCTATTGCCAGCTGATAATTTTTTATTGCCTCCGCGGTGGCAAATAGAGCTATTGCTTCATCGCCCGCCTTTATGGCATATTCACTTGCCTTTGAAAATTCTTCACAATTAAAATAATGATAGGCTAGTAGGCTGGCACTACCTTCTAAAATACCTAAAAATTTCGATTCAATTGCATCGGCAATTATCTTATGATAAATCATTCTCTCACTCCTCAAGAGACTGCGATAGGTAACTTCTTGAAATATCGGATGGCGGAAGGTGTAGTAAAAAACATTACCCTGATTGACATGCACAAGCAACTCGGCATTTTCAAGTTCATCAAGATGTTTAAGCAGTTCCTTTTCTTTGATTATCTCTTTTAGTAGTTCCTCAGGAAAGGAACGGCCAATAATTGAAGCAATCTTCAGGAGATACTGTGCCTCTTTGGAAAGCAGATCTGTACGAGCAGTGACCACAGTTTCAATCGAACCAGGCAGTTGAATCTTGTCTAAATCAATACCGATACCTTTATTGAGCACCCCCAACTCAATTATTTGATGACAAATTTCTTCAATAAAGAAAGGATTGCCATTGCTCCTTAAAAAGATATCTTTCTTTAAAGCCTCTTCCACATCTTCACCCAGTAAGTTATTTATTAATATTAAACTCGCCTCGTAAGAAAGATTATCCAATTTTATTTCCTCTACAATTTCACTGTATTCTGTGGCAATACGATTTAAAAAGTTCTTTATCTCTTTAGTTTCGCCGGTGCGATAACTCAGGCAGAAGACCATCTTTGATTTTTTTAAAATAGGCAAGAGAAAATTTATTATCTCCAGTGAGCCAGAATCAAGCCACTGGATATCATCAATTATTAAAACAATCGGATTATTCAAAGATATCTTTTCAAATAAAATTGCCACCGCCAGCAATATCTGGAGTTGTAGTGAATGAGTATCAAGATAGATAATTTTCTTCTCCTCTTCTTCATTAAGTTTTAAATTCAAAAGTTTTAAGATATAGGCAGCAGTCTCTTCATATTCAGTATTTAAAATTGACTTTAATTTATCTGCCACCACCTCTTTTACCCTGTCCGTCTCCAATGCCACGGGAATAAAATAGTTGCGCAAAGAATCGGCAAATGTTTTATAAGGAATGAGGCTTTCGTAAGAGACACCCCGTCCATCAAATAATATCACTTCAGGTGCAGATACAGCAACAAATTTTTTTAACTCATATAGAAGGCGTGATTTCCCCACCCCAATCTCACCCTTAATGATAAAAATCCAGGATTTTTCTTTAATATTTTTTATCGCTGACTTCAATTTATCCAATTCGTGTTCTCTTCCAACAAGTCGGGAGCGAAAAGGACCAAGACCATATTCAGCTCCCCATTTCTTACCCACCACCTCAAATGGTATTATCTTTTCTTCTTTTCCCTTTAACTTAATTGCATCAAGTTTTATAAAATCAAAGGCGTGTTTCGTCCTTTGATAAGTCTCGGGACCAACAAGAATTGTACCAGGCTTGGCAATATCCTTCAGACGCTGGGCAACATTTACGGTATCACCCATTACCGTATATTCCATCTGTAAATCTGAACCAATTTTACCGGCAATCACCTCGCCAGTATTTATTCCAGTGTGAATCTCAAGTTTCGCAAATTTTCCGGCAAACTGCTCATTTATTTCTTCCAGCGCGGTCTGCATATCAAGGCTTGATAATATTGCCCGCTCCGGGTCATCCTCGTGTGACACAGGTGCACCAAATATTGCCATTATACAATCGCCAATAAATTTGTCAATGATTCCTTCATAACGATAAACCATCATTCCCAATCTGCGAAAACATTCATTCATTATAAAAGTCAGTTCCTCGGGGTCAAGTTTTTCTGACAAAGGCGTAAAGCCTGAAATATCTGCAAATACTACAGTTACATTTCTCCGTTCCTTCGTTGCTGTATCACGAATGCTTATTATCTTTTTCACTAAACTTTCAGGAATTGTTTTTTTAAGTAAATCCATCCTCTGAATTGAGGTATAAGAAATGAGATTAAACCCACATTCACCACAGAATTTATTGCCCGAAGGCACATCTTTTCCACAATTTGGGCATTTCATTAGATATAATATAACCAAAAAATTATTGAAATCAAGGGGAAACAAGTGGATTTTAATTTGCTGTCAAGAATTGACATTGGATGAAATCTTGATATAATACCGGAACAGGAGAGTGAGAATGACGAGAAGAAAATTTTTGAAGTTTCTGGGAATAATCCCAGCGCTATTCATTTCTATCAAAAGTCTCCCAAAGACATTATGGGCTGGTAAACTGGAACATTCAAATAAAAATTTCTGGCAGGACTCAAGGTTCATCCAGAAGACAGTTGATATGGCTGGTTATAACAACAGTAAAATCAGGGCACACATTGATGGAAAATGGAAAGAATTTACGCTGGTTGAAGCGGGAAACGATTTTGCAGAGTGGAATCTCAAGAGAAGATTGGAGTTTATTGAAGGTATCAAAACCGGCCGAATGCCGGAATTAGGTGGACCGCACTCTGGGGTTGTGGCAACATACGGATTAAGGAGATTCGATTCCCATTTTACCTTAAATAATACTGTAAAGGGTACCGGACTTGCACCCCGGGATGATAAACTTGATGTGGCAATCAAATTACTAAAAGACACATATGATAAACCGATGTCCGAAAAGATGGATGTGCTAAAATCGTTATATGAGAAAAAAGACTTCTTTGACTGGCGCAAACAGACATCACTTGAGTTATATACTACAAAAGACTTTGAAACCCACACATTTTTGAATATAATGGAAAACCCCGTAGCGACAATCGTCTTTATGGATATCCCCACATACGAACTGCGCACAATCGCCCGCATTGTTCATCCCGATGACAAAACTGCCCTGCCCCAGGAGCAAAAATTATTAGAATTCGTAAATCTTGCCCATGAGTATATGCACGGTAAATTCTCTACGGTCTTCCCGGTTTTGATATTTTATATTATAGAAGTCTTTGACAATACCCCGGGGACAAAAAGAGGCGTGAGAATCGTCCCAGAACAGGGTGGATAAATATTCATAATCTGTAAGTTTCTTTCCGAAAAGATCGGGCAGGGTTTTAGAGATTTCCCAATTTTCTTCAAAAATGTAGTATCCATATTTATCCCCAAATAAATTCAGGAGCGGTCTTTGACCGCAAAAACATCGTCATCAGAAGTCCGCCTGAAGGAAATGAGGAATGGACACGACAGCACTTTTTCAGCCTTTTACTTAATGCAAATAATATTTAGGGAAAACTTACTGATTTTTCTTTGTTTCTTAAGAAACAAAGAAATCTGGTCAATATAAAGATTGAGCAGGAAATTATATTTTAGAGGGATTCTTTAGCTACGATTTGATAATTGGTCAAATTTTTTATTTAACCAAACCGTTTTGAATTTCTAAATCGTAAAACGACGGACAATTTCCGGCATTAATAAGATATTCAGGGGGATACCCCCTGAAAACCCCCGCTATATAGCAAACCGTCTCTTTGTGCGGAGACCATTTTCATATCATCCTCCCCTGAATATCTTGTGGTTTTTTTTAACTATAATGAAAAATTTCATTACCATTGTATAGGAATTTTTCAAATTCCTATACAATAAATTACCTCACCATCAAGCGGTATAAAAAGAATAAAAGGACAATCATTATTATCAGTCCAATACCCACAAACCTCATGGGCTGGTAGCGCTTACGCGGCGGAATTATGCGCCTTGGCTCTTTAAAGATTTTACCCCTCTTGAATTTCATTTCTTAAGATGCATGTATTTACAGAATGCCTGAATAATTTCGTCCTGGATTTTCGAAATCCTTTTTGTTGAACAGGTGAAATTATTAAAAATCATGGAAAAGGCATAGTCAATACCATCTACCCTTAAATAACCGCTGAGTGCACTGACCGTATTTATTGTCCCGGTCTTTGCCCGCAATGTATCCTTCAATCCATTGAAGCGCGACCCAAGCGTTCCTTTGCCCGGTGTGGCAAGGGAATTATAAAATATTAAAAATAAAGGATTATGATACATAAACTTCAAGACCATCACCAGATCATAAGGTGCAATGAGATTATACCTTGAGAGTCCTGAACCATCGGTAAGAAAGATTCGAGAAGTATCTGCACCACAGACCCAGAGAAAATCTTTTAATGCTTTAATACCCTCATTGAAACTACCTTTTTTATACCTTTCCACGCCCAGTGTCTTTAAAAGAATTTCTGCATAAAGATTCCTGCTCTCAGTATTTATTTCTTTAATCATCTCTTTAAGGGAGGTGGATATCAACGAATCAAGAAGAATTATTGACGGGTCTTCGGAAATAATCAGTTCTTCCCTCACAACCCTTCCAGTAAAATTAATCCCTTCACCCAACAATCTTTCTCTGAATACCACACCTGTGAAGAAACTTGGGTCTTTGACTGCCACATCAATATCCCGGGCACTGCCCTTTTTTATCTTCCCATCAACATAGATAATATTTGCCTCAGGTTTACGATAGATTATAATGCTATCAGAATCATTTGAAGTGCGCATCCGGTTTATCAATTGAACATAATCTGTTTCCGGTATCATCTTAACCTCGGCATATTCCTCAGGCATTGTACCCTTAATTCTTACCTTTACACAATTTTGATTTAGGGATAAAGCGCTTATCTCCGGTGCATAACGGGCATCAAGGTAATGCCAGGACCAGCCCATGGGCAGGCGCTCTGAGGTGAAGTAATTATCAACAACAATAATATTCCCGGTTATCTCTTTTATTCCCAAATTTTTTACTCTCCTGACAAACCTTTCCAGGTCGTTCAAACTAAATAAAGGGTCTCCCCCACCAATCAATAGAATATCTCCCAAAAGTCGTTCTTCTTTTAACGAACCCCTCAATGCAAGTCTTGTTTTAAAACAGAAATCCGGAGTCAGGTAATAAAGGCTTGCCGCAGTAGTAATCAATTTTACATTTGACGCCGGGGTTAATACCTTTTCGGCATTGAGACTGTAGATGATGCTGTCATTATCAAGTCGCAAAAAACATAAGCCATAGTGGGCTGGAGCCAGTTCCGGACAATTGAGGATTGAATCAATTGCAAAGATATTAAAGAACAGAAATACGATTGTAGTATTAATCATTTTGGACGAAATAAGTCTGGTTTGAAAACCACACAACTACACTTTTTTTTATTCAAATCAATTCCGCAGACCGGACATAAGCCACGACAATCACTCTTGCATAATGGAGCAACCGGAATTGCCAATATTATCGGTTCCCGGATGCCTATGGAAAGGTCAATCGTCCGACCGGTATAATAGACACGGTCAATGTCACCCGATTTCAAATCAACCCGTGATTGGACAAGCAATGGGTCCTTACCTTCAATATACTCAAGATGGTACCTCTCATTGAATTCCCTATAAAACTGACTGAGACATCGGGAACAGGTGAGTTCAGCAAGAAAATGGACGGTAAAGTTGGCATCAATCCCCATAGATTTTTTTATAAGATGGACCGTGGCGTGAATCTCTTTAAAGTTGCTAACGGTATCCATAGTAATATTCAAATCACTACTACTGATGTTGTTGAATTCAAACGTCGCATTTTCCTTGAGTTCAGTGAGTTGAATCTGAAAGGTCTTCTGCTTTATGTCTTCAACTCCTTCTTTCTTGCTGCCGGGAATAAGACATTATTCAAAATCAGACGATACCCCGGTGAATTCTTATGGTTTTTAAGTTCGGTTGGTGGGTCACCAACAAAATGCTGGTAGTCTTCGGGGTCATGCCCGGCAAGATAGGTAAATGTCCCCTTTCCAAAGTTACCGTGCAGATATTTTATCTCATCGGTTCCGGATACTTCGCCCAGGACCAGCACTGATGGTTTTAAGAAATTCCTTTTGAAGCCGGAACACTGCCCCAAAAATTCCTTGACCAGTGCGGTATGATTCTGCACCAGCATACTGGGAACCGGGTCAAACTTGGCACTGAAGTCAAATAAAGAAAAATAGGTATTCGGACCGCGCATCTGCGCCTCAATTGTTACATCTATATCGGAGTGCTCATAAATCATGGGGTCAAGAATAACATGAAAGTTTTCAAAAGCCAGGCATTGTGAATAGTCAAGTTTACGGTTTGCCTGCGGGTCAAACGGGTCATAATCAAAGACATTATGGCAGATATCGGTAAACTGGGCAGCAAGGGCAATCTCCCAGGTATCACAGGCCGAACACATTGAGAATACAAAACCTCCGTTTCTTATATACTCCTTTATCGCCTTGGCAACGGCAAGTTTCAATTTGGAGACCTTGTTAAATCCGAATCTCTTTGCCATCTCTTCATTTGTCTTAACTTCCTGTTTATACCAGTCGGCATTGTGATATGCACCGTAAAACTTTCCATACTGTCCGGTAAAGTCCTCGTGGTGTACATGGAGCCAGTCGTATTTCGTCAATTTTCCCTTCAAGACATCATCGTCCCAGATCTGGTCATAGGGAATCTTGGCATATTCCAAAGCAAGGGTTACTGCATCATCCCAGGGCTCAAAGTTATCGGGTATATAAACGGCGATCTTGGGTGCCTTTTCAAGAAGGACTGTCTCCATATTGTTTTCTTCAATTGTTCTATAGATCTCAAGAATCTGTGCCGGCTGGATAATCTCCCAGCGCACTCCTTCAAGGGCACATTCCCTTTCTGTCTTTGGTGAATAATCCATCATAAAAGAACCACCGCGAAAGTTTAATAGCCACTCCACATTCTCGCCCCGCTGAAGGGTATGAAAGGCAATACCGTATGCCTTCAAGTGGTCGGTCTGGGAAAGATCCATGGGAATTAGGATTTTGTTCGCATTAAGCAGCGTAATTATCAGAATGATTGATATCAGAATCCTCAAAAATAGAGGTCTATTGGTTAACAGGTTGGGGTTGAGAGGCTGGACCGGCATCTCAACCTTAACCCACAAACTATCCTCGTTCATTCTTCATTCTTTTTGATTATCTCCAGAACCTCACCCGGGTTCTTCGCGTTCTTCAACTGTTCGCGCACCGAACTATGTCGGAGCAATCGGGAGAGTTTCGCCAGGGTCATTATATATTCGCTCTTCTTATTTTCGGGAGAGGCAATGAGAAATATAATATGCGATGGTTTGCCATCAAGGGCAGAAAAGTCTATGCCGCTTTTGGAGCGAGCAAACACCAGAACAACATCATCTACTGCATCAGTTCGGGCATGTGGTATTGCCACTCCCTCACCGATGCCGGTTGATTCAAGATTTTCTCTCTTTGCCAGGGCTTCAAAGAGCTGGTCGCGGTCCTTGGCAATCTTTTTTGTCACCATATATTCAACCAACTCCTTGATTGCTGAGAGTTTTTCTGTTGCACCCATCTCCATAATTATTGCCTCTGGCCTGAGGAAGTTTGAGATTCTTAAATCCATTACACCCCCTTTACAGATGGTTTAAGGTTATCAGGCATTGATGCCCTTTCCGCTGTACTCTATCCAGCGGCTCTGATTAAATTCCATGCGGCGCTTATTGAGATGCAATTCCTGAAGCATCACAGTCCCATTACCGGAACCAATGATGAGACAAAGACCTTTTTTGTCTCATCACGCCGCCTTACCAACACCAAATCAATCTTGTAATTTTCTATATATTTTTTTATGACATTTGTTGCCAGTCCGTTTTCTAAATGGAGGGATGTCCTCACTCCATTCTCCACTGCCTCATCCTCCACCAGATATAGCATCTCCCAACCTTCTTCTTCTATTCTTTGACGAACCGTCCTGATATCCTCTCGGGTCAAACTCGCTAATTTAGAAACCCGGTGTTCCTCAAGAACAAAGAGGACAAATAACTGACTTTTGAAAAATTTGCAGAATTGAATAGACTGTGAAAAGATTTTCTGGTCTGAATTATCAACAAGATAAAGCAGAGCCCTTGAAACATTCATCATTTATCTGCTCCTTTTAGTTTTCGCATCATGCTGGTTTATCTAATCTTTGTTAGATATTTAGACGATTTAGTCATTTAGGTATTTCTGTTTCTTTCCTCATTTCCCATCCCCCAGTCTCCCCGTCTCCTCAATCCCTGGTCCAGTATACCGACACACCCACGCCGTCTGATTGGAATCCGCGGCATAATTAGAAAACATCACCTCATCATAACCATCACCATTCACATCACCAGCCGAAGCCACCACCCAACCAATTTCAATTGGCATATTTTCTATTATATTCGCATCTTCAATCGAGTCAAGCGGTGCATCACCTAACCAAACAACTCCTTTACCATAGCGTATTGCACCGATTGGTGCACCACCAAACAAATTCCTCAAACACATCACCAGATTCAAATCCTCCTGAAGAAGAAGCCATTCCCATGGAACTGGAATCATCTTCGCCATGCTTAAACCAGTCAACCAATTTATCCATTGGTGAGCCACCAAATAAAAAATATAACTTTCCGGGTGCGTAAGGCGGAAAAACCGTAAGGATACATAGGTGTTCCTGTTAAGGCATGACTAAAAGTTAATGCATTCCTAACCAAGTTTACTGGGAACCATTCCAAATAATGATTCAGTCTCTCCCCATGCAACCGGCAATCAGGAATTTTATCCATCGGATTTCCCACCCAAGTATAAATAACACCTACCTCTTACCTCACCACTTGGCGAACCAATTAGAATGTGATCAAAAACCATCATTATTTACATCACCTGCACTTGAAAGGGCTTGACCAGATCCCCTCATACCAAGTTGTTGGTTCGCGCGTCTTTTTAAAAATAATCTCTAAATTATAAGTCTCCTGGGCGAATGCGAAAGCACCAAGTAGCAAGTAGAGGGTAGAGAGAAAAAAAGTAGACAGTAAGCAGTAAGCAGGAGGCAAGAAAAAATAAGAAATAAATGAAAGTTTAAAATTCGTGATATTTGCTGTCATTTGATAAATCCGCGTTAAAAAACTTGTTAACATCAAAACCTCATCATATTATACCACAAAAACAAAACCGGTCAAGTCAACATTTTTAACACAGAGTGAAAATTGTTGATTTTGCCATAACTCAAGGCAATCATTCCATTATTCGGATTTGTAAAATCCACATCAAAGGAGCCGAGTTCCCTTGTTTCTAAGTCTCTCCTTCTTTTTGTCTTTATATTAGGACATTATTTTCGGCGTTATTAAGATATACTGATTCGTAAAATTTTTTATCCGTGACCAAGGTCTGAAAAGATATTTGATTAACGGAACATTAAAATAACAAGGCAAATTTTCTTTTGCTCCAGTTTCTGTTTCAATTCTCCTTGAAATTACCCCTGTCTCGCCATCCGAAAGAGTTATTTCAACTTCCGATTCATAAGTTGAAATAATCGGGCGACCAACTAATGCTGCCGCACGATCAAGACTGCTCATCTCAAATTTCACATTAAGTTTTACCTTATCACCGGTAACCGAATGAGAGACAATAACAAGCTTGAAACCGCTTGAATAGAATTGAATCACAGTGTTCCCTGCTAAATCTCTCATCGGAACACCAAACCTATCACCAACAGTAATAGAACCCTCGCAATTCTCCTGCATCAATAAATATCCACCCGCGATTTCTTTAGTGTTGGATGTTTCTGAAAGCAAATTTAATTGAAAAAAGCTATCACCTACTGGCAAATATCCAATTTTGATCTGTGTATAACCAGCAATAGATGGTTCTTTATTGAGTGCTAAAAGACTCCTTATAATGGGGACCTGTAAAATAGGAAAATTCCATTTTTGCTCAAGTGCTTCATTGAGTACATTGGTTACATTAATTACCTTCACATTTACACCAATCTGTCTGACTGGTGTATCAAGACTTGCTATAAGGGCTTTTACCCTTTGTTGAACATCAATGTTATCAAAGACAACGACTTGCCCTGTCCTGTCATCGGAAAAAAATTTTCCTTTTGGTGATAGTAATGGCTCAATTTGTTTAGAAATTTCTTGAAGATTTTTGTCTCTAACTTTATAAGCAACAAAAGTTCTTAAACCGCCGGCTTCTTCGATGAGATTTTCTGGGGTATCAATGTAGATAATGTTGTCAAATTTTTTAGAGGCATAACCGGTTAATTTAAGCACTGTTTCTAATGCATATTGCCAGGAGACATCAAACATTTTTATTGTTAATGTACCTGAAACATCCTTGCCCAAGACGATATTGACTCCTGATGCTTTTGCAATATAATCAATTACATCTTTAATATTACCTTCTTCAAAATCAAGATTTACTGTGCTACTGAACGACATACTTAAAATTAGAAAATAAAAATGTATCAACTGATACCCATACATTTTAAAGAATATACCTTGAGACATCCACATCACGCACAATCTTCCCCAATTTCTGATGGACATAATTGCCGGTTATCTTTACCGTCCGCTCGCTGATTTTAGGGGCAGTATAAAGCAGGTCTTCAAGGAGTTTGGTCATAACCGTATGGAGCCGGCGTGCACCAATATTCTCGGTGGATTCATTGACCCGCGCCGCAATTTCGGCAATTGCATCAATGGCATCTGGCGTAAATTCAAGTCTTATACCTTCAGTCCCTAAAAGGGCAATATACTGTTTAATCAAGGAATTCTCTGGTTCAACAAGAATCCTCTTAAAATCTTCCTTCCCCAACGGGGATAATTCAACCCGTATGGGAAACCGCCCCTGAAGTTCGGGAATTAGATCTGAAGGTTTTTTATTATGAAAGGCACCGGCCGCAATAAATAGAATGTGGTCAGTCTTTACCATACCATATTTAGTCATTACACTTGAACCTTCTACAATTGGTAATAAATCACGCTGAACCCCCTCGCGCGATACATCAGGACCACTGGTAATTCCACCCCCCACAATCTTGTCAATCTCGTCAATGAAGATAATACCTGATTGCTCAGCCCGTTGTTTTGCCTCAGCAATTACCTCGTCCATATCAATCAACTTTTCGGTCTCTTCATTCTGAAGATAACGGAGTGCCTCCTTTACTGCCATCTTCTTCTTTTTCTTTCTCTTCGGTAATTTATTACCGATTGCCTCTTCTATTGCGATACTCAGGTCTTCAATACCAGCCTGACTGAATATCTCAACGAAGGGCATAATCTGCCGGGATACCTCAAGTTCCACAATGCGATTGTCAAGTTTGTGTTGCCGCAAAAGCTCCCTCATCTTCTCCCGGGTCAGTTGAACTGATTCACGCGAATTTTTTTCTGACCGCACCGGGGCAGGCAGGAGCACATCAAGGATCCTCTCCTCAGCAAACTGTCTTGCCTTTTCTTCGACCTGCCGGTATTTCTCCTGGCGTACCATATTTACTGAGATCTCAACGAGGTCCCTTACCATTGACTCAACATCCCTGCCCACATATCCAACTTCTGTGTAACGAGACGCCTCAACCTTTACAAAGGGTGCGCCCGCCAAATCGGCAAGCCTTCTTGCTATTTCAGTCTTTCCCACACCCGTGGGTCCAATAAGAATAATATTATTGGGATAGATTTCCTCTCTTATTCTCTCTGTTACCCGCTGTCTGCGCCAGCGATTCCTGAGTGCTATTGCCACTGCCTTCTTTGCCTCGGACTGTCCGATAATGTATTTGTCAAGGCGGGCGACAATCTCATCCGGTGTAAGGTATTCTTCCATTAAAGTTGACTTTTTTGTAGCCCTCTCCTCCATCATCATAATTATAATGAATAATCTGAAAAAGTCAACGGCTGATTCTCACACTGGCAGAAAGATTTGTCCTTCCGTGTGGAGTAAATTAAAGTCTCCTAAAATTCAGTCTATTTTAAGCACCTTTTCTACTGAAACGGAATCCGATATCTTGAAAAATATGAAATAGATTCCGGCAGGAAGTTTTTGACCACAGTTATCGTCGCCCGCCCAGAAGACCGTTGACCGCTCACCGTTTACCGTTAAACGAGGGAAATCCCTGACCAGTCTTCCGGTTGCATCATAGATACTTAACGAGAATTGTGATTTGGAATTTGTTTGGTGATCGGGATTGGGAATTTGGAATTTAATCAAGCACTGATTCCTGAATGGATTTGGAGCAACTTTAAGTCTTTTGGTCATATCACAATTCTTTCTCTTTTCCTCTTCAATCGCCAGGGGTCGCATTTTGATGTTCAATGTTTCGGTTATGCCCGGTTCAACGACAACTCCCTCAACAATAAATGTATCATAGCCACTTTTTAGAAAATAAAGGGTATAGGTTCCCGGATTCAAAATCCGGCGATATCGCCCAAACATAGAATCGCTCAGCCGGGGGGGCAGTGTAGGATCATAATAACCAGCAACGCGGACTTCGGCGACAAGCGGAAGGTTGGTAACAGAATCGGTGATGATTCCAGTAATTCCTGAACCAAATGTCCTCTCAAGAAGGTAATATGCCCCGGGGAGATTTCTCTGGCAGATACCATCAACAAGATAACCTGGTGGATAGCAACTCCGGCTTACCTCAATTGTATAGGCAAATGTACCACATACACCATAAAGCCAGTTTCTTGCTGTGCCTTCGGTGGCATAACCATATATTGAGGCATATGTCCCATTGCCCGCATCGTTGATTATCTTTGCTGCAACGGTATCAGCAATCTTTTTGATAAATGGATAGTCTATACAGAACTGTGTTCCCCAGCGCCAGGGCCAGTAGACAAGTTCGCCCTGACCGGTGCGGACATTATGATAACAGACATCAAAGACAAAATGGTTTTCAAGTGCTAAATCCCGAATTATCCTTGTCTCATTTTCGGAAAAAGGAAATGGACCACGATAGTATTCATTTGTCGGGTCCGGGCTTCCCCCGAGTTCCCAGTTAAAATCATAGTTTCTATTTAAATCTACGCCGTCGGATTCGGGCTCAAAGAAGCCACTATTATTATTATCCCGCTTATTCTTCCTCCAGATTGTATCAAGTCCTGAGGTTACTACATTGTGACCTTCGGGATTTAAAATTGGTATTATCCAGATCTCTGTATTATCTATCCAGAAAGTGATGGCAGAATCTATACCATATTTACTAACGAGGTCGTTCAATAGATATAGTGCAACCTCACCACCGAGCAATTCTTCGGCGTGGTGGACACCGTTGAAAAGAATCGCCGGCTCATCTTCTTTAATTAAAGGATTGTCCGAAATCTTTATTGCTAAGATCGGCAAACTGTCTCGGGTTGAAACACCGAGCGTATCAAGTCGGGTAATTTCCGGATACATTGTCGCAATAGAATTGACCTCCTGAACCATCTCTAAATAAGTGTGGTAGCGGGGGTCAATTAAAACATTCTCAGAAGCAAAATGCAAAATGGAAACTAAAAAGATAAATTTTCCAATCATCGCAGAATCACCGCCTTTCTAACTGCCAGAAATCCACGGGCTTCAACTGAAATAAAATAGATACCTGCGGATAGCTCGGCTTCTTTCAGATTGAATGTGTAGTATCCGGGTTCAACCAGTTTATTAACAATGGTCTTTACAAGGCAACCGGTAATATCATAGAGGTGCACCTTTAATTGGGTTCTGATCGGAACCTGCAGTTGAATATTCAACCCTGAATAAGTGGGATTTGGTGACAAATCCGAAAATGAAAATTCTTTAGGTAGAATCTGATGGTTCTCGCTGATATTGAATTGACCAATTGTAAAACAACTATCACTGATATCAAAGCCGGTATTGTTTGCGGCATCGTAGGCACATACCTTAATCAGACATTTAGTAGAATTAACCTGGGGAATTGTCCAATCAAATATAGAATCGTTGGTATTAAAATGGGCAACCAATAATGGAAAGGTCAATCCACTATCTGACGAGAGATAAATGTTCAAACTATCTATACCCAGATTATCAGTGGAATTCCATCTAATCTGGTGGACCTCATCCCAGTACCAGACTTCACCACCATTGGGTGAAAAGACCGTCACCACCGGTGCCTCCGGGTCATAGATTGCCCAATTTGAATCTGAGATATCTTCACCCATGTTTTCATTACCATCAAATGCCTTGATGCGCATAAGACACTGATTGGAAGGAGTTTCGGGAACGGTCCAGGGGTAAGTTGAATCAGTGCCATAAAACGAACCGATATAATTCCAGTTTAGCCCATTATCTGTGGAATATTCAATGACCACTGAATCAACCCTGACATTATCCTGGGCACGCCAGCGTATTGTATCAACCTCACCAATATTCCACACCTCTCCACCATTGGGAACTAACACAGAAACCTCCGGCGGAACCAAATCAGAGAATAGCCGGCTATAATAGATATCCCAACTTCCATTCCTATTTGTCTGCCAGAAGACCCACACATAACCAGAATCATCGGCAATGGCACTGGGTAAAACATCCTTTGCACTGTGATTGCTTATCAGAAAAGAATCCTGCCAGGCATTATCCTTGTAGTATTTAGCCCAGATTTCCCAGTCCCCGGTGCGGTCCGATTGCCATACACACCACAGATAGCCATCACGGTCAACAGCCAGTGCCGGATGTTCATCCCGATTTGAATTCGTAGTTACCGGCCGGGCGTTTGACCAGGTGGTTCCATTGTAATGGCTCTCATAGATATCGGTATTGCCGTTGCGCCAGGTTGTCCAGACAACCCAGACCGTTCCATCACCGGAAACTGCAATCTTTGGGTCCTGGTCCTGTGCCAGATTGCTGGTGATTCGGCGCAACCCTTCCCAGTGACCGGAATTCGGATTGTAGTATTTTACATAAATATTCCGGTTATATTGATACCGTTCACTACACCAGGTCACCCAGGCAATCCCATTACTATCAGTTGCCATTGCCGGACGATAATCATTTGCTGAATCAGTGGTTACTGCAAACATCGGCTGCCAGGTCGTTCCATCAAAATAACGGCAATAGATATCACCATTTAAATGGGTCCAGCGCTCCAGGCAGACCCAGAGCCGGCCATCACCATCTTTGGTCATTGCCGGGTACATATCATTTGATGCCTTTGAACTGAGTTGCTCTTCTGTCCCCCATTGATTCCCCACATACATACTGCCAAAGACATCATAATTTCTACCATAAGCCCGCTGCCAGGTTAAATATGGATTCCCCTGATTATCGGTAGCCATCGCCGGAAAGAAATCCCAGTATAAATAGGGACGGACAATCTGGGCTTGAGACCATACTCCATTTGAGTAATAAGACGCACATATCTCGGTCCTTCCATTTGTGACCGAACGACCGGTTGTCCAGGCAGTCCATAATCTTCCTGAACCATCTATTGTCGTCGTAACAAAGGCATCAGTCTCAGGATGGGTGTCAACCGGTGCCGGGACTGACCAGTTCAAGGCAGCCAGACCGAGTATGGTATTGCCCCTTTTATTTGCAATCTTCGCCACTGATTGTTTCGGTCTTAAGGTCGGGTCGCCGAGAATACACATTCCATAGAACCAATCAATGTCATTTATTCCATATTGAGTGAACCACTGTTTGAATGCCTGTCCAATTGTGATTCCGGTATTGAGAGGTCCATAGAATGCATTGAAATAGAGCATACTACCAACCTTTGTTGAACCGATTGCCAGAAGTCCGTTTGTAGTATTGAAGATATAACACCCGCCTTCAGAATTTTCCTCAATAAATCTTGTACCTGCACACTGGAAGAGATTCAAGAATAAAAACGGCGGGTCAGCAAACCATAGTTCAAAGTTAAAGACAGTACCTGCATAGCCGGAAGTATTCTTAAATGTATTACCCCAGGGTGATGAATGGCTGCAGATTTGAACCCATTCATAAGGGTCATCAAGGCGCATCCGAAAGTCAGCCGCGGTTGTAGTATTGTACTGCCTTATCACAACCACGGTATCATAGAGAAGGTCAAGATCGCAGTCATTAAAACTATACCAGTCATCATCAACATAGGCAAGTGCCTTCTGGGGAATTCCGTAACCACCGGTTCGGTATCGGTGAATCTTGGAGAGATAATTGTTTATTAACATTATCTCATTACCCCAGGTCACTGGATTGGCATAAATTCTGCCCACATAGATCTCTGGTGCCTTGTTGCCTGAGTGTCCATCAAAGAGACCGTCCCCATCACTATCGGTCCAAGTGCCATTAAGGTCCATAAAGTATAATTCAATTGGAAATTCTTCCCTTCCCTCGGAAGATTCGTATTCATACCAGGCAATCGGAACACTGCCAAGAAATACTGCGCCTACAAGTTCGCTGTCAAGGAGTGCCGCAAGGTGGCTTCTCAACTCACCTGCCTGCCAGCCCCTAACTGTATCAATCCGAACATTATAACCTTCCGCCTCAAGGTCAGTAATATATGTATTCAATGAATCGGAAATATATTCATAGATTGGGGCATAGACCACAATATCAATCATTGGTAGGCGATAGCCTCTTAATTTGGTTTTATACGCCTCGCCAATTGAGAATGGTTCCTTTGTAATCTTTGCCGACCAGACTTGGTATGTTGTCATTGGAACATCATAAGGGTCAACATACTCAAGTTTCTTCACTGCTGTAATACCGAAAAGAAAAATTGGTATTAGCAAGGATATTATCCTTTTATAATTTGAGGTTGTCATAAAACCTCCCTTATCATTTCTATCTTAAAAGAACCGCCTTTTTAACAGTTTTAAAATCTTCAGTGGTTAATTGGATAAAATAGACACCGGCCGGAAGTCTCCGACCTAAATCATCAGAACCATCCCAGGTCATTTCCGTATTTTGTAAATCATGGGTCGTAAGTCGGGAAAAATCACGGACAAGCCGACCCGTAATATCATAAATTCTCAATCCAACTTCCTGCGCATTACGGCATACGGCATACGATATGCGCAATACGCTCCGGAATGGATTGGGATAAATATTCAGCGCTAACCTTTCACCTTCCATTTTTAACTTTTCACCCTCGCCAATTCCGGTCTCATTGTGAATATGGAGGGTGAAGTAAACATAAGTTTCATAATTGCCATTATTTCCCGTAAAATAGACCCCCATTCCCACGAAAGTATCCACCGGATTATGGACAATTTGAATAAAATAGGGATCTAAAGAATTATTACCGGTTCCACCAACTTCTATATCACCAAAACCCGCACTGCTGTCAATAAGCGAAATACTCGGAGAATTTTCTTTGAGAAATCCATTGAGACTAAAGACAGTGGTATCGCCATTATTTGCTACATTTATTACAACCATTATTGTCTCATCAGGCTCGGGAATGCCATTGTTATTTCCACCCTGGGAGTCGTCAATTGTCCAGCCTATTAAATTTATCCATGGTGATGGCTGACTTATTGGCGGCTTCGTTGTAACCAAAAGTGCCCTGCCATTTACCAGGGGTGCTGCGTTCGGGTCATAATTATCATCAAAGAGATATTGTAAACCACGGGTCTCGGTCTCATCTTCTATTCCAACGGTATTGCTTGTTGCATTGGATATCGTATTATAATAAAAAAGGATTTCTCCATCTCCGGTTGGGGTAGGATAATAATTCGGGTCACGCAGGACAATCTGGAATGTCTGCCAGGCTCCACTGCCGTATCCAAGTGCTACTTGATAGAATTCTACATACCAGAGATGATGGGTCGGGTCATAATAATAGTATATATCACCATGTCCCGAAGAACTCGGGTCTAAATCATCCCAGTAAGGTGCAGCAAACCGCTTTGCCCTGCCCACAGTCGGGATTGGGTCATTATAACTATAAGGATATGTCGCCCCCCCAATCTCCACAAAGCCATTTGAACAAATCCCGATTGTGTTATAGTCTACACCATAGAATTTGAATGTGAATGGAAGAGTCAAGGTCACGGTATCGGCATCTTCATTGGTTATCTCCCATATAATTGTGCCCGGTCCCCCGGCCGAAGAGGCAATCTCAAACCAGGCATAATTAGGCGCCCGACCGGTGAGTGTATCGGTATCGTCATAAATGTAGTATCCATAAGGGTCAGGTCCGGTTCCACTTCCACCCCCGCTAAGCCCGGTGGTCATCAGAGAAAAACTTGCATACCAGGTACTGTCGTTTGCATCCATCATTATTAAGTCAAATGGTATGAGATGGGCATAGGTCTTTGGTGCGACAGTAAAAACAAATGGATTTAATCCACTTGATATACTTCCCGGATTGAGGTTCCCATAAAAGGAAATACTATCACTGATTGCGACCAGGGTATCGGTAGTTCTCAATATTGCCCTGACATTTGGGGCAGCAACCCCACCTACATTCTTTATTGTTGCCCAGAGTAAAATAGTCTCGCCCGGGTCTACAATTCCATTATTATTGCCCAGAGAGTCCTCAATTGTGTTATAAAGATAACTAAGAGAAATATCACTGACTACAATTGAAACGGTGCCTTCAAATGGGTATAAATTTCTGCCGGTTACGGTAATATCCATAATTCCAGGCTGAGGTGCATTGAATACAAAGGTAATCATACCCGAAGAATTTGTCCAGCCAGTCTGGTATATGAGCGTATCAAACATAATACAGACATAGGCAGACTCAATCGGGTTATTCTGATATTGAACATTCACTTCAAGTGTTTCTTCAATTCCCGCATAAAGGATGGAATCGTATGTCACCGTTATCAACTTTGGTTTGGCAGTCCAGATGGTCATTGCCGGGTCACCAACTGTAGTAAATCCCTGATATTCGGTTGTAGAGCCCATATTATAAACCCTCAATCTACCATCCTCACAGGCCTGGCCGAATGTCCTTCTTTTATATAAGAAGACACCATCAAAGAAACCCCGGGTGACTGCACTTCGATAATAAGCAAGACCGCTACCGCTCGTCGTTGTTGCAAAATAACCTGACGCTCCCCTCAGGGTAGTTGGGGTTCCAGTCAAAAACCAACGCTCGGCGGTCGCTGGGTTTGAACCGGTCCCCAAAGTTCCGCAGGTTGCAGAGATCACTATCGGCAGTTTATTTCCATTGGCAAGGATATTAGGCTCAATATTAAAGGGCCAGTACCAGTTATTTGTTGCACTTCCCCGATATAGTACAAATCCCCTGCCATTATTGGTGGCATTCCGAACTGAATCTGCGTTGTCGCCATTAAGGGCATAGAATGTATCAATCTTTGTGTAGCCATTGCTGACCATCAATCCGGCAACATACCAGGTATCCTGACGATAGAGTGCAGAATCATCATCAGGATACCCATTTTGCCCATAGGCATTGGCAATCAAACATCCTTTCTTAAACCAGGTTGAGTCGGTAATGTCGGGATATCTCTCATACCTTAACATCTTTGCAACGACGGTCTGTGCCTCACTCACCTGTCTCACCGTCAATCTTCCCGAAAGAATCTCATTGCGTACATCTCCAGTTATATTCGTATAGTTATTATCACCAAACGGTGTACTACTAAAAGACCAGGGGATGTAGGGATTTCCACCAACGAATAGAATATATTCCGGCCTTATCTGCCAGTTGTTATATGCGTTGACAATATAATTTCTGATTGCTGTTGAATTCTGGGCAAGTTGTGAAGGGACCCTAACAATCTTTGTGCGCAGTCCCATCTTATGCTTCCACTGGGCATAGGGTAATATGGCGTCATAAAAATCGTCGTGAGTGATGATTAAATATTTTGCTCCGATCTCCTGAGAATATCCTTGAGTATATAGAATCAAGATTGAGATAAGAAATGTCTTCATGAAATTATTCATTATTATATATTATACTCATAATTAGACTTAAGTCAAGAGGAGAGATTGGAATAAATATAATGATGAACCAATAGTGCCCATTTGTGGAAACATTAATCACAAAAAATTTGATTGGTTCAAGTTAACACTAATATAATTATTATTCGCTGTAAATTAAGGAACTGGTAATACTATATATTTAAAAACAAGACATAAAATAGATTAGATTATATATTTGGGAGGTCTCATGAAATTTCAGCGTTATTCTGTGCTGCTAATAATTGTGTTCTTGATTCAATATGGCCATTCTGCGCCAATCTGGCCCAACTGGAAATACGACCGGCAGTTAACCGGCAGATGTCCTTATTATGGCCCAGACAGAGACATCTTATTGTGGTCTTTTTCTACCCCAGATACATTCTCTATCCGCAGTGCTTCCCCGGTTATCGGCGAGGATGGAACAGTCTATTTTAGCAGTCCGGATAGCTTTATCTTTGCAGTTAGACCGAACGGCACCGAAAAATGGCGCTATAAGATAGGGAACTGTGTCCCTGGGGGCTTTCCAGCAATAGACCAGCGGGGAAGGCTCTATTTCAACACCACTGATTCTCGGGTAGTCGCAATTGATGACTCTGGGACCTATGCAAAATTAGCCTGGCAGCGGGATTGTTCAGATAGCACTGTTCCAATTTTTAGTCTAACCCCTGTGGTTGTGGGTAGTGATAGAACCGTCTATGTATCCCTTGATTCACTATATGCCATTGACAGCCTCGGTAATAGAAAATGGGCATATAACACCGGGTTAACTAATGGTTTTCCACCTGCAATATCCCTTGATGGTTCCTATTTATATTACGAATATTGCTCAGACCCTTTTACAAACAATATTGCAAAGAGACGAACTGATGGTACCTTGATTTGGACACATTATATTGGCGGTGCACCAGGAAGTCTGACCTGGGCAAGCCCCTGTATTGGTGCAGACAGCACGATATATTTTGCGGCCAATGATGCGTATCTCCATGCGATTATGCCTAACAATACCGACAAATGGGCGCCGGTAAGTCTTACAGGGGCATTTCTGTATGTTACGGTATCTCTTGGAATAAATGACACCATCTGGCTTATGAATCGTCAGAAAAGGCCAGTCTATTGGAAGTTTTCACCCACCAATGGTTCCGAGGTCCTTAAAGATTCCATTACCTACACCCCCTCGCGTTACAACCTTTATAACTCATTTATTACTGATGTTTCGGGTAGGGCATTTATTGCCCTGATTGATTCGGGCACATATAACCTTACATTATATGTCTTTGAGAGTAATGGCACATTAAACAGGACATACACCATTCCCCTTGAAGGTAGACGGACAAACCGGACCTTTCCGGCAATGGCACCAGGCAGATTTTATCTTGTGGGAGGAAACAAGTTATATGCCTTTCAGGGTGGAAGTATTGGAGTTAAAGAAACTGAAATGAGCGATCTCCCGGTTTCAGTTAAAATCTTTCCCAATCCATTTTGCACGAAGGCAGAAATTAAAATTACGCCTACCACTACATCTTTCTTCGTGAAGATTTATGACTCTGCCGGCAGGTTGGTGCGCGATTTTTCACGACTTACGACTTATGATAGACGCGCTACGGAATTCATCTGGGATGGCACCGATAATTCTGGTATCCCGGTTAAATCCGGTGTTTATTTCTGCCGAGTAGAAGGACCTAAAATCATAAAAACCGAAAAACTTGTGTTGATAAGAGAAAGATAGAAGATTAGGAGGTTATATGCAAAAGTATCTATTATTTATTGCATCATTGATTGGACTGGGATTTACAACGATGACATATATGGATGGTGTGTTGGTTCGTACATCAGATAACTATATTTCAGCAGAGCGATTGCCGATAAGGCAGTTCAATGTCATTGATTCATTTCCAGCAGCAGCCAGCGGTTATTCAATGGGGCTTGCCTGTGATGGCAAATATCTCTGGAATAATGAGACATTTATCTATTGGTTCGCCCGGATGGATACGGTGAATGGCAGTATCATAAACACCTTCACTCCGGTTTTAGGTAATCGCGATATGACATTTGATGGACAATACCTCTGGGCCTCGGATTGGCAGACTGGTTCTATCAATAAATACGACACTTCAAACTGCTCTGTGATTGCAACCTATTATCCGCAATTTAGTGCAGGCAAACCAAATGGAATGGCCTGGGATGGTGCCTATCTCTGGGTGGGTGAAGAGTCAGGCAATATTTATAAAATGACCACCACCGGTGATATAGTTCGCTCAATTCCACCGCCGGTTTATTATTCCTATGAGCCACGAGGACTGGCATTTGATGGTCAATATCTGTGGGTTGGTTATCAGAGTTCCGGTTTGATTTATAAAGTTGATACAACAAATGGTGCGGTACTTGAAGTTTATTCAGCACCAGGGGCAGTTCCCGGCTGGAGATTTCAACAGGGACTTGATTGTGACGGCTACTTCCTCTGGTCAACTGTTGGTGGTAGCGTGCAGATGATTTATCAGATTGACATTGGACTGCCCGGGGCCGAAGAGCATAAAAACAAGATAGCTCCACAACCGCGTGTCAAACTTATCGTAAATCCTAATCCCTTTGTTAAAAGTACAAACATATCGTTCATCCTCAAAAGTGGTGCAAATGTGAGGCTCTCCATCGTTGATGCCGGTGGCAGGGCTATCGCCACTCTAATAGAAAGAAAATTTTTACAACCGGGTTCTTATGAGTATACCTGGCAATCAACTCCCATTCAATCTGGTATCTATTTTATCTTGCTGGAAACAGACGATAGGATAACACTCCGTAAGATTGTACGCCTGCAATTAGGGCGCGAATAAAAATACCCAAACATGAGTGAGGATAGAATGAAGTTCTATTTTGATCGTAGATTATTATTAATACTTTTGGCAAGTTTAGCCATTTCTGCTCCGATCTGGCCAAACTGGAAATACGACCGGCAGTTAACCGGCCGATGCCCTTATATCGGTCCTGAACAACCCGAAATCGACTGGACATTTGATACCGGTGATACATTCAGAATTCGCAACGCTTCTCCTGTAATAGCCGAAGATGGGACCATATATTTCAGCAGTCCTGATAGTTTTGTTTTCGCAATAAACCCTGATGGCACTCAGAAATGGTGCTACAAAACGCAAGGTGTACCTTATTACCCAACGTTAGATGATTGGGGCAGGATCTATGTTGGAGTAATGGGAGACAGCATCTGGGTTTTAGCACTTGATGATTCCGCCACCTATGCTAAATTAGTCTGGTCGTGGAGTCAGATAAATACAGAAAATTACTGGCTTCCCCCCTTAGTTATTGGACCAGATAGAACAGTCTATATCACCACCGATTCTTTGCGGGCAATTGATAGTACCGGACTTTTAAAGTGGAGCTACAATCGGGGGATATATTGTGGCTATCCACCGGCAATGTCTCCGGATTATTCAAATCTATACTACGAGTCAGCAGATCAGTATACTGTTTGGCTTACAAGTAGAGATACCAACGGAATCCTTAACTGGATAAGGGTTATAGGGCCTGCCCCTATGGCATTAACCTGGGGTAGCCCGGCAATTGGTACAGATAGTACGATATATTTGGTTACCGGTGACGGATGGTTGTATGGAATCCGACCCAATAATACTGACAAATGGCCTCCGCTCTGGAACCTCGGAGATTTGATATTTCAATCTGTTTCACTTGGTTTAAATGATACCCTATGGTTGATGAATCGGGGCTATAGACCAATCTATCGCAAATTCTCGCCGGATGATGGTTCAATTACTTTTGAAGATACAATTATAACCACACCCTCGCAAAGCAATATGTATGGCTCATTTATCATTGATGCCCTTGGCCATGCTTATATTGTGGTCCGTGATTCAGGCATTGTACAAAGCACTCTATATGCATTCAATCCTGATGGAACAATTAAATGGAGCTATGCACTGCCCGGTAGAATATACAGAAGTTATCCGGCTATTGGACCGAATAGATACCTATATGTTGTCGCCGGCACAACCCTATATGCAATTCGTGATGGTTATAGTGTAACAGAAAAAGTTTCCGGGGATAAAGTGAATTTTGACATTCATATTTATCCCAATCCATTTCGGAACCGGCTAAATATAAGATTCAGAATATTGGGTCAAGAAGCAGGAAATAAAAAAATTGTTGTATCAGTTTATGATGCCCTGGGTCGGAGAGTAAAATCCTTCAATCTTGAGTCCAGCAACAAGGATAAAATATCAAATGTTGCCTGGTTTGGGGATGATGATCTTGGTCATGAACTTCCAGCCGGTATTTACCTGTTAGAGTTTGTAGTGGATGGTTTCAAAAAAACCGAGAAAGTAGTATTGCTGAAATAACAATACAGCTCAATAATAAAGTCACTTATCCTTTACCGGAGGAGAACAGCCTTCTCTACCTTGTTAAAATCTTTGGCTTCTAAGCGGACAAAATAGACGCCGGATGGCAATCTACGACCCATATCATCCTCGCCATACCATTCAACCGTTGAACGTTTACCGCTGACTGTTAACCGAGAAAAATCTTTAACCATCCTGCCAGTAACATCATATATCACAAGCCTAACGCCTTCCCCTACATCATCGTTAGGAATTGGGAATTTGGGATTTGTTTCGGATTTCGAATTTCGGATTTTATATTTTATCATTAGTTGATTTCGGAATGGGTTGGGATAAATGTTCAGTACCAACCTTACCCCTTCCATTGTTAACTTTTCACCCTCGCCAATTCCGGTTTCATCGTGAATATGGAGGGTAAAGTAAATATAAGTTTCGTAATTCCCATTATTCCCCATAACATAGACTTCCATGCCTGCTAATGTATCAACAGGATTGGAAGCAATTTGAATAAGATATGGCTCAGAAGAATTATTTCCAACCGCCCCGACTTCTATATCGCCAAAACTGGCACTGCTATCAATGACTGAAACACTTGTGGAATTTGTCCGCAGCGTTCCGACAACACCGGTAACACCCATATTACCATCATTTCTGATACAAAGTGTTATCTCCACAGTCTCACCAGGTTCAGGAATGCTGTTATTATTGCCCCCTGTCGAATCGTTTATTGTATAATTTAAAAGATTTATCCAGGGTGAATGTTGACCCGCTGGTGGCTTTGTAGTAATCAAAAGTGCCCGACTATTGTTTAGGGGCACAGCATTCGGGTCATAGTTATTGTTATAAACATATTGCAGCCCACGGGTTTGGGTTTCGTCTTCTATTCCAACACTATTTTCATTTGGGTTTGCCACTGTATTATATAAAAACAGAATTTCGCCATCACCGGTTGGGGTGGGATAATACTGGGGATCAAGTAAAATCGCCTGAAATGTCTCTCTTGTAGAAGTATTTCCATAGTGGCAACAATCCTTATATTCAACTATCCAGCGGTGATTTGTAGTATCATTGTAATAATAAATATCACCATATCCCTGGGGCTCAGGTCTCGGGTCAAGGTCGTCCCAGAAAGGCGCAAGAAGTCTTCTTGGGCCACCAATTAATGGAATCGCGGTATTTTCACCAAAACGGTAGGTGGAAGAGCCGAGTTCCAAAAAACCATTTGAACATAGACCAACAGTATTGTAATCTACCCCGTAGTACTTAAAGGTAAATGGTAGACTGTAAGTAACTGTATCAGCATCTTCGTCAGTAATTTCGCTAACGATCAGGCCGGGTCCGGGTGGAGCAATCTCAAACCAGTTATAAACTGGTGCATTACCGGTTAATGTATCGGTATCATCATAGATGTAATAACCATAAGGGTCTGGTCCAATTCCACCATTGGTTCCCGAGATTAGGATTGTAAAGTTATCAGACCAGGTATCACCCTGGGCATCAGTCATAACGACTTCAAATTGAACCGGATTGGTACTGGCAAAGGGCGAAACTGAAAAGACAAAAGGATTTAGGCCGAAAAGGGAAATATTGGGTGGAATTTCACCATAATGGGAAATGCTATCGGCAATAAAAATTGTACTGTCCGTTGTACGCAGAATTGCGTCCACATCTAAGGCTGTGCCCTGCCCACCATTTTGTAGATTTGCCCAGAGGAGTATTGTCTCCCCTGAATTTACCTGTCCATTCTGGTTTCCCAAGGAATCGCTGAAGTAGTTGCCGAGGTAACTTATGTAGGCACTACCAGATGTTATCTGAACCACACCTTCATAAGGATAGAGATTCCTGCCAGTTACGGTAATGTCCATTGTCCCTGGTATAGGTGGAGTAAATATAAAAGAGACCGTTCCACTTGAATTTGTATAGCCTGTTTGATAGATCAGTGTATCGAGGACGATGCAAACAAAGGCAGATTCAACAGGCATTCCCTGATGTTGAACCACGACATTAAGGGTCTCTTCAACACCTGCATTGAGCATTGTATCATAATATACTTCGATCCTCTTTGGCTTTGCAGTCCAGATCTGCATTGCCGGGTCACCAAGGGTTGTAAATCCACGATACTCTTGTGCACTACCCCAGAGTTGATAAACATTTCTTCTACCCGCTTCACAGGCCTCACCAAATAGCATCTTTCGGTCGTTAAAGATGGCATTGAAGAATCCCTTACAGACCGCGCTCCTCAAATATGCCTGTCCGATAACAATAGTAGTCGTGGCAAAATATCCTGCCCCACCTCGTGGTTGAGTTGGGGTTCCGGTCAATAGCCATCTCTCGGCAGTTGCCGGGTCGCCACTTGTCGCAATTGTCTTGCATGTAATAGAAAGGACGATGGGAAGTCTTACCCCATTCTGGGTCAGGTCTGGATTGACATTAAATGGATCCCACCAATAACCCACCCCCTGACCCCTGTATAGCACAAATGCCCTTCCCTGATTTACCCTTGATATCACATCATTGGCATTATTACCCAGTTGGCTTGATAGTGTATCAATCGTATTGTATCCCCAGCCCGACATCAGTGCCTTGGCATGTCTTATATCACTCCAGTATATTGAATCATCGTAAGGGTCATCATCTTCCCGCACAATGAGACAGGCATTTATAAGCCAGTCACCCGTCGTATCCGGATACCTTTCATAATAAAGCATTTTATTAACAACTGTCTGCGCCTGGGTTATATTGCGCACGGTCAAACGACCGGAAAGTATCTCGTTATAGATATCTGTGGTATCTATGTTTGTGTAATAATTATCGGTGTAAGTTCCAGAAACCGTTGGAAATGCCAGAAAACTTGGGCCACCGACCAGGAGCAAAAACTCGGGTTTTATCGGCCAGTTATTATAGGCATTTCTGATATAATTTCTAATTGCACCTGCATTATTACCACCAATCTCAGAGAGCTTTACAACCTTTGTGCGCAATCCCATCTTATGCTTCCACTGGGCATAGGGCAGGATTGAGTTATAAAATGTATCGGCGGTAATAATCAGATACCTTGCCCCTATTTCCTGGGCGGAAATTAAGGCATAAGAAAAAAGAATTAAAAGAAGAAACCTTTTCACTTTTCACCTCTTTGTTCGCTATTATATCCAAATCAAGACTTAAGTCAATATTTATCTTACCGAATAAAAAAGTATATATACCCCATAACTTCCGGCACCTTTTTGGTCTTCCACTCCTTCAATTTTCAATATTAAAGGGTATAATTATTGAATCTTGGGCGCTAGCCCGAATTTAAAATCTATATTTGAGAAGGAATAATTGTAATACGCACTGAGAAGAAGAGGAGGGGTAATACCCCTCCTCTTCTTATTTTCATCACTACTTTACCAGGATAATCTTTATCTTCTCCTGGTTATCTCCTATACAGAAGTATATACCCTGGTCAAGGCGGTTTCCTTTATCGTCGTAACCATTCCAGATGCCACTACCTTCTTCAAGATTTAGATTCTTCACGAGTCTTCCACTTACATCATATATCTTTGCCCTGTTAACATAGCCAGGGAAGTTAACTGCTGTGTAATTAGTGAAGGGATTGGGAGTTGCATAGGCAATCTTTGAATTATTCTTGGCTACCGGTCTAATCTCTTCCACTCCGGGTCCGGATTCAACACTTGCCCGAATCAAAATATCCATTGTAGCATTATCACGGTGTGGTGCCCAGGAACCCGTGTATTCATAGCCCCGCATTGAAAAGAGCGGGTCGGTATCCATTGAGAACCCTGGTTCAGCAGCATTCTCGCAGATACCGCCTACATAAAAGGCACCTTCGGTAATCACAAAATTGTGACCGCTGACATCTATATACCTCCATCCAGTATCAGTTACTACAATGAGTGTGTCAAATAACACAGTCCCTGGTTCTCCATTTGGACCATCGTCATCAATCAACTGACAATGGACCGGTGCATTTCCGCTCGTTACCGAACCAAAATGGAAAATCAACTGATTGACTTTCGCCGCATACTTCGGTGGGAAAAACTTATTCCCCCAACCTGAATTAGGACCATTCCATGCCATCACCTGTTCATAGGTATTATTGTCATACTGGAGTGTTACAGGGTATGTAACGACTCTAGTCTCAACCATAACTGAATCATTTGATGGAGTCATATCGCCACTCAGTAACGATTTTACCTTCAGGGAATATTGACCATTAACTGTTGATGACCAGGAAGGAGTAAAGACAATTGAATCGGTGGTGCCCGGCGTTAAACTGGGAACAGTAACCGTATCCGCAAACACAATCTGGTTGGACGGATTCCTTACCTGACAATAGACATTGAAATTGGACTCAGGTTGATTACCTGTATTCTTAACGACTGCCCAGAAATTTACCGGATCGCCATTATAGATAAATATACCGCCGGAGACATCATTCATTGCCTTCCAGACTGCAATATCATGCACCTCATAGGTCGTTGTTTCTGGTGGATAGAAACGAATGGCAAGATTTGCATGGATTGTATTCCCAGAAGGCACATTATCGTGATTATATTGAAGGCCGACCGTTCCTGAGACATTTTCAATACCCACAGTTAAGTAGTTTGTCCCTCCACCCGGAGTTCCATTCTGAACAAGATACTGGAAGGTTATTGAACTATCGGGCTTTGAAAGTATGATCTGAAATGTATTTAGACTTGTACCAACATTCCAGAAACGGACACTATCATACTGGATAATACAGGTATCTTGAGCAGCATTTGTCCAGTACCAGCATGTACCCTGCGGTGTGAAATCAATATCGCTCATCAGGGGAGCAAGGACATTATTGGGCGTCTGAGGATTGGGAAGTGTCTGGAACGGATGAGCTTCAAGGGTCGGGTCCCCAAAGGCAATGTAGCCATTGGAGCCAACATAAAATGAGTTTACCCGATACCAGTAGTATGGAAACTCAAATCCAATATTAAAAGGACCAACCACATTATCATCAGCCAGGCCAGTAATCTGAGTGCCGATTCCCTTTATATCAATCCACTGGAAGGTAGGTCCACCCGTTGTATCGCTATCAATCCAGCGATAGCCGTATGCATCAGGACCACCAGCACCACTAATTGTCGGTTCAGTAATACTGAAGAAAGGTGAACCAACAACTTGAAACATTATTAATAGATATAGCATAGAACCTCCTTAATTAATTTCTTAACCTTTCAAACCATACTCCGCCAGTATAGCGGATTATTTCCCACGAAACTTTTTGCTCCATAGGTTTTGGTCTCACCTTCATTTAGTTTCTTGGGCTATCTTTGAAATGTTTATCACCTCCTTTCAAACCCAAGAACAGATACTCTTATCTGACCTTTTAAAACCCAACAATATCAATTATAGCAATAAATTGAAGATTGTCAAGCAACCGATTTAAATAAAAAATAGCCATTGACATTTAACCAAAAATGTCTATAATTATCTAAAGTGAAAAAGGGGGCGATGGGTTTTGACGGAATGAATGAGGTGAATGAGGGCATACCGAGGGTCCTGGCCACCTCGTAAATCCGACCATGAGAAAAAAACATCCTGCAAACACAGGATACGCACTGGCTGCATAAAATAATGTAGCCACGCCTACCCAGGTTCAGCCCAACTTGGGATAGGTGTCATATAGGGCTAAACCTTGTCAACTCTGGCCTCAAGGGTTGGCATTGTAATCTCTGAGGCTTGCTCTAATCAACCTGTCCCTTGGTAAAGATTAGAGGAGAATTATAAAGGGAATAAGTATGTAGTCCTCTTCACTGAAGCATTCCGGACGCGGGTTCGATTCCCGCCGCCTCCACTGGTAGCTTGTGGTAAGTGAAATTTTTCATTAATAAAAAGCAAGATTATGGCTTAAAATATTATACTTGACAGGAATAAATTTTGGCGTATAATGTATATTATAATAGTAACGCAACTTAGAAAAAGGAGGCAAATATGAAGAAATTTTTGCCCTTATTGTTTCTTCTGGTTATTATTATTAGTTGCGCCCAAAAAGTAGAACCAATAAAGGGTGAACGGGGCGGGAAAATGGTAATTGGAACAACAGACTTGCCAAGTATTATTTCGCCTCTTCAACCGTCGGTCTTCGGTTCAAATGAGATTCTTGACCTCTTATTTATGAAACTTCACAGCATTGACCCAAAGACGGGCAAGATGACACCGGAACTGGCAGCTTCCTGGGAATTTTCAGAAGACCTGACTACCATCACTTACTATCTGCGTTCCGATATTAAATGGTGGGATGGTGAACCAGTTACTGCTGAAGATGTCCTTTACACATTTGAAAGGATGCAGGACCCCAAAACAAATTACCCAATGGTGAGTAGACTTCGATTCATCAAAAAGGCAGAGGTTGTAAATAAATATGCGATAAAATTCACCTTCAGTCAGGTTTATGCTGACCTTCTGACCGATTCAGATATTATGCCCATTCCCAAACATATCTATGAAAAATCACCCGATGATTTCGGTAAAAAGAAGATTATTGGTAACGGTCCTTATAAAGTCAAAGAATGGACTCCTGGTTCTGGACTGGTCTTGACCGCGAATGAAGATTATTATCGGGGTCGCCCACCACTTGATGAAATCTATATTAAGTACTACACCGACTTTAGTGCGATGATTAACGACTTCGTACAAGGAAACCTTGATCTGGCATTAAATTTAACCCCCGAGGATGCGAAGAAACTATCTGAGAATAAGAGTATTAATATTACTACAAACCCGGGGAATACTTATACCTACATTGGGTGGAATCTCAGTAACGAATTCTTAAAAGACAAAGAAATCCGCAAGGCATTGAGCATGGCAATCGATAAATCCAAAATTTTAAACCAAGTTTTTTCGGGAATGGGTAAGATTTCGCTCGGACCACTTCCACCATCTTCCTGGGCATTTAATGAGAACCTCGCACCCATAGAATATAATGTGTCAAAGGCAAAAGAGATTTTGACAAAAAAAGGATTTGAGGACCGCAATCGCAACAATGTATTGGATATGAATGGTAGAGACCTTACCCTCACAATAATCACAAACATCGAAAGTCCAGTCCGTGTTGAGATTCTAAAGAATGTTACCGCTGACTTAGCCCAACTCGGGATAAAAGTAAATGCCCAGACCCTTCCGGCAAATGAATTCATTACGGCCCTGATTAACAAACGTTTTGATGGTTTCATTATGGGATGGAGTGTCGGAGATAAGATTGACCCAACCCTCTACTGGCATTCTGAACCAACCAAGGGAAGATACAATTTTGTTGGATATAAGAGTAGCATTGTTGATTCACTCATTGAGATTGGTGTAACCATGCTCAACCGCAAAAAGGCAAAAGAAATCTGGAATGAATTTCAGAGGATTATTTATGAGGACCAGCCTTATACATTCCTTGTTGTTCCGGATGTAATTGCCGCCTGCTATAAGAGACTGAAAGGAACAGATGATGGAATAAAACTTGCAAGTGCCTATACCTATTGGATTCCTGAATCGGAAAGGAGAATGGTTGTAGCAACGATAACCCAGCCTCTGCCCACGCCGACAACCGAGAAACCGAAATTAGAAGAGAAGAAACCGGAAGCACCCAAACCACCCCCCACTGTTGAACCTGAAAAGTTGTTAGAGGCAGCAGCAGCGAAGAAAGAGACAACTGCGGTAGCGACGACACCCCCAACAGAAGTTACACCACCACCCCCTCCACCACCTAAACCCGCTGTCATTACCAAACCAATTCCCATAAAACAGGTATCACCAAAATATCCTGAGTCGGCAAAGGCAATTGGTGCCACGGGCCGGGTAGTAGTCAGGGTTGTGGTGGGCATTGATGGAAAGGTCAAGGCTGCGACAATCATCTCCAGTTTTGGAAATCCAGCCTGCGAGGAAGCTGCGCTTACTGCTGCAAAACAATGGGAATTTAAACCCGCAACCAGAGACGGTGAACCGTTTGAACAGAATATCTCCATCCCTTTTGACTTTAAGCCCTAAAGGATAGTGGAAAATTATTGGGAGAAACAAAATCGCCCAGATAACTAAAAGGTCTGCGCATTGACGGTGAATAGTGCACAACCTCCGGAAAACAGTATCCTCCGGTAATTTATGAGAAAATTCCCGAAGAGATCTTTTTTATTGTAAACGCGTTCGCCAAATTACGCTTGACATTGATAAAAAATTGTGTAAAATTGACTATGAATTTAAATGATAAGGTTGCCCTCGTAACAGGTGGCGCAGCGGGCATTGGCGCCGCAATTTGTAAAAAATTTGTTGAGAATGGTGCCAAGATAATTATCGGGGATATCGATGAGCAAAATGGGAATCTGCTGGCAGAGAAACTCGGCAAGAACGCCTATTTTTACTTCCTAAATATTACGGACGAGAATAATGTGAATAAAGTGGTTGACGATATTGCGAAGACCCACGGCAAAATAGACATATTGGTCAATAATGCCGGTATTACAAACGATAAGTTACTACTGCGTATGACCAAAGAAGACTTCAATCAGGTGATTGAAGTCAATCTTACCGGTACTTTTTTAGTCACCCGGGCAGTTTCAAGGTATATGATAAAACAGCGCTTCGGCAGGATTATAAACATTGCCTCGGTTATCGGTTTAATCGGTAATATCGGACAGGCAAACTATGCAGCAAGCAAGGCCGGTATTATCGGACTCACAAAGTCCTGTGCCAAGGAATTTGCTCAAAGAAATATCACCGTAAATGCCATTGCGCCGGGTTTTATTGAAACAAGAATGACTGAAGGTTTATCCTCCGAAGTGAAAGAGGCATATTTAAAACTTATCCCCTTGGGTCGCTTTGGTAGACCTGAGGATGTGGCTGAACTTGCATTGTTTCTATCCTCAGACCAGGCAGGGTACATTACCGGACAGGTAATTACCCTTGATGGTGGCATGGTAATGTAATTATAACTAATGAAAGGAGAGCAAAATGACACTATTTGATGAGGTCAGAGATATAATTGTGAAAGAACTGGATGTTCCACCCGAAAAGGTAAATCCCGATGCAAAATTTATTGAACATCTCGGTGCAGATTCGCTTGCCATGGTGAACCTCATTATGGCATTTGAAGATAAATTCAAGATTAGCATTCCTAATGAGGATGCGCAGAAGTTGGATACCGTAGGCAAGGCAATCGCCTACCTTGAAGAAAAATTGAATAAAAAATGAAAAGGGTGGTCGTAACCGGACTTGGCGCAATTACGCCCCTGGGCAATGATTTAAAATCCACTTGGGAAAACATGCTCCAGGGCAAAAGTGGCATTGATTTGATAAAATCCTTTGATACATCAAATCACACAGTAAAGATTGCTGGTGAGGTCAAAGATTTTCGCCCCGAGCAAAAAATTGATCCCAAAATACTGAAACGCCTTGACCGCTGTGTGCAACTCTGTCTCTGGGCAACGATAGAAGCAGTTGAGGATGCCAAAATTGACTTTGAAAAATTTGACAAAACGGATATCGGCGTTATCATTGGTTCTGGAATTGGAGGACTTTTGACCTGGGAAGAACAACATATCAAATTTATGAGCCAAGGGCCGAGTCGGGTCTCACCATTTCTAATCCCGATGATGATTGCGGATATGACATCTGGTTATGTAGCAATATACTACGGTCTGAAAGGTCCAAATTATACTACTGTTTCAGCCTGTGCCTCGGGCGCCCATGCCATCGGAACTGCCTTTAGAGAAATTAAACTCGGCAATGCCACAATGGTTATTACCGGTGGGGCTGAAGCGCCAATCACCCCCTTTGCCCTTGCCGGCTTCAGCAATATGCGCGCCCTTTCCCGAAGAAATGACGAACCCCAGAAGGCATCCAGACCCTTTGACCGGGCACGCGATGGTTTTGTAATGGCTGAAGGCGCGGCTATCTTAATTCTGGAAGAACTGGAGTTTGCAAAAAAGAGAGGCGCAAAGATTTATGCAGAAATAGTCGGCTTTGGGGCTACCGGTGATGGTTATCATATAACTGCCCCATCACCGGATGGTGAAGGTGCACGACGTTCAATGGAAAGGGCAATAAGAGAGGCAGGCTGTCGAAAGGAGGAAATCCAGTACATCAATGCCCACGGTACCTCCACCGACTTAAATGACAAGTTTGAAGCGAAGGCAATAAAGGATCTATTTGGTTCATATGCATCAAATATTGCAATAAACTCTACGAAATCAATGATTGGTCACGCATTGGGAGCCGCGGGTGCAATTGAATCGGCAGTCACGGTCCTTTCCATATATCACAAGATCATTCATCCGACAATAAATTTAGAAGACCCGGACCCAGAATGTGAGGGACTTGACTTCGTTACCAAAACCGCAAGAAAGACCGAAATTAACTACGCCCTTTCCAACTCATTGGGTTTTGGCGGTCATAATGTATCACTATGTTTTAAAAAATTTGTTGAATGAGGAAAAAGATTGTGATTGGTATTTGCGGAAATATTGGTTCGGGGAAAACTACAGTTGCTCGGATATTTGCCAATTTAGGCGCGCGCTATCTCTCTGCCGATGAATTGGGCTGGAAGGTCTTGCCCAAAATTTCTGCTGGTCTAAAAAGGGAATTTGGCACAAATTTCTTTTCCGATGGTAAGGTCGACAGAAAGAAACTGGCTGAAATCGTCTTTGCTAATAAAGAGAAACTGGATAGATTAAATCGCCTTTCCCATCCAATACTTATAAAAAGTCTTATTAGGGAATTAGCAAAAATAAAATCCGGTATCGTTGTGGTTGATGGCGCCCTGCTCTTTGATTGGCCAAAAGTTTACAAAAAGATTGATTTTCCGATTCTGGTGGTTGCAAAAAGAAAATTGAAGAAAATGAGGACTATTAAACGCGGCATCTCTGAAAATCTATTTAATAAAATAATATCGGTCCAGAAAAGTGAAAAAGAGATGGCACAGATGGCTAAGGATATAATAAGAAATAATGGCACCCTTGCGTCATTAGAAAAAAGGTGCCGAAAGTTATTTGAGGAGTTGCGGAATGATTGTTGAATGCAGTGGTTGTCATACAAAATATAATGTTGATGATAACAAAATCCCTCCAGCCGGAATTAAAGTTCGCTGCCATAAGTGTGGAACGATTATCTTACTGAAAAAGGAAATACCACCGCCTCAGCCCGAAGTAAAGAAGGCAGAACCGACGATACCACCTCCTCCAGAGGTTAAACCACCTCCTTCTCCAGCACCAACTCCTCCTCCGCCGCCCCCTCCTACCCAACCCCCTGCACCTCCCACCCAACCGTCTTCTGAGGTAAAACCTCCGCCTGTGCAACCCGAAATTGAAGTTGTCTCAAAACCACCAACTCCACCAGTTGCTGAAATGAGTGAAGAGGACAAAAAGTGGCACGAAAGGGCACGACGGCTTGCCAAGGCACTTGCCTCAGACCTCGTTCTGTATAATCAGGAAAAAGTGGAACAGGGGTTGCGTGAAGGAACACTGGTTCAGCTGCTGGGTAGCGAAATCAGAAAATCCTGGGAGTACTACTGTCAGCAGATTCCCAAGCATATTGTTGAAAGCACCGACTACTTTAAAGAACAGTTAAACAAAATCGTCGGCAAGGGAAAGGAAATTTTCAAGTAAAGAGCTCTCAGTAAAAACAAAAGAACCTTCTCCCACGCCCCATACTACTCTGTATCTTGGGGTTAGCTCATAACTTGAAAAACGCATGAAGCTGAAGGTATTAGGTTGGACCTTAATTTTTAAAGCATTTTAAATATAATCCATGATGGAAATTACGGAAAAGACATCGGTTGAGGAGTTACTATCTATCTACCCCCAACTTACCAATGTTTTTATTAAACTTGGTTTATCCTGCTATGTCTGTGGTGAGGCATTCTGGGGAACAATTGGGGAACTGGCGCAGAAATATAATGTGAATGTAAATAAGATTATCAGAATATTGAATGAAGAAAAAAGCAAGTTAAACCAAAGGGAGGTTTGAGTGAAAGATAGCGTGAAAAAATATCTAATTCTATGTCTCTTTTCTATTTCGGGTTTATTACCAAAAAGACGATAAAATTATCCTTAAAAATTCATCCGTCATAAAAAGGGGTTGAAAGGCATTTTTGAGAAAATTGAAATTTTGAAGTTAATCGTCTTTTTTACTCGTTCCCTTCCATTTATGTAGTATTTCGTTAATTCTTTTTAAACTATTTTTGTTTGCAAGAAAAAGTAATGTATCTCCAGGCTCTAAAATAGTGCCACCACTTGGCACAATAAAATTTTCACCACGAACAATGAGAACAATAAGACAATCCTGGGGAAAACCAATTTCTACTATTGGTTTGTTTACTACTTCAGACTCAAAAGGTACGATCAATTCTATTAATTCAGTGTCCACACCAGGCGGTGGTTCAAATTCAATTGGTGATGCACGCTTGTTTTCTAATGGTGCACTTACCCCTAAAATTTTTGAAATAATTGGAATAGACCAACCCTGGAAAAGTGCAGAGGTTAGGACAATAAAGAAAACAAGGTTGAAAATTAATTCAGCATTCTGAATTCCTGCAAGCAGTGGGAATGTAGCAAGAATTATAGGAACCGCTCCACGCAGTCCTACCCAGGCCACAAATAATCGCTCTCGTAAACTATATTTACTCAGAAACAGTGATAGAAAAACGCTTATCGGTCGGGCAACAAACATTAAAAATA
>JBDRWI010000010.1:0-42737 GCA_039802265.1 Caldifarciminota bacterium
ATTGGGTCCTTTGATTCGGTTTCTATTGTGGTGGTGACCCTTAACAAACTGAACATCGTCATAGAATACATAGGTATCTGCCCGATATACCTGGTGAAAATGCTTTCGTAAAAAGAGATAGAAAGGTTGCATTATTACGACGTTCATCTTTTTAACTGCAAAATTTGTCTTTGAAGATGCTGTAGATTGCTACATCTTTGTATCTTCCATCCTGATAGTAATGGGCTTTTAATATTCCCTCCGGTTCAAATCCCATTGATTTATATAATTTAATCGCCCGTTGGTTTTCTGTTAGCACCTCAAGATAGATCTTATTCAAATTAATCTGGTTAAACAAATAATTCAAGAAAATTCTCATTGCCTCTTTGCCAAATCCCTTTCCCCAGTATCTCCGCTTAATAAATATTCCAAATTTTGCCCTTTTATTGATGTAGTCAATATTGTTTACTCCGATCAGTCCGATAAATCGGTGGGTATTTTTTTCTTCAATTACAAGATCGATGCGCTCGCGGATTCGCTGGGAATAGAGACTTTCAATCCACCTCTGTTCGTTTGTGAGATTGATTGGGAATATATACCCGAGATACTGTTTATTGGCTTCAAAGTCGTATCTTAAAGAAATTGTCTCTTTTACATCATCGGGTGTTACGGGTCTCAAAATTATTCTCTTACCTTTTAGCATATAACCCCCTTAAAAACTTAGTGCAATTAAAAAGACTTTCCACATCCCCGATATCAAACCAGAATCCACGGTAGTCATATACAATGAAGTTTGACCGGTTTAAGACCTGTGCATCCGAAACTGGTGGTATTTTTAATGTATTACGCACTACATACGGTGCAAGGACGCCGTATGGGGAGGGTGGTAATTTAGGTTTATAGTAAACCATTTTTCTGCGGGGATCGTAGACACCCATATCTCTCAACTTTTTCCGGTCCCTGATGACCTTGATACAGAATGCAATATCAATTTCTGGTTTTGATAGAAAAAGGTTAATTACCGCATCAATATTTATGCGGGAAATGTTATCGCAGGGCATAAGGACAAAATGTCTGTTCGTTTTTTTCTTTTTTTTAATAAATGACAATCCCGAAAACATATCCCTTACCACCCGGTCGTCCTGAATGATTGTTTCATAACCCAGACTTGCGAATTTTTCGTTATTTTCTTCGCGGGTAAGGATAATAATTTCATCAATATATTTTGAACATTCCATTTGCTTCAGGGGATATAAGAATGCTGGTCGGTCATAGACCGGAACAAAAGGCTTGGAGATGTAATTTGTAATCATTCCCAGTCTTTTGCCCTTACCGCCGGCGCAGAGAATTCCTAAAAATTTTTCCAAAGTATTTCCGCTCCTTTCTCAACAAATCTTGACTTTAGACAGATAAAATTAGGGTACAGATTGTGGGCTATTTTATCTCTAATCTTTTTGTTCTGGGCGAAGCCGATTATGAAACCACCACCACCGGCTCCGGCGATTTTGCCCCCGCTCAATCCGTTTCTCTTTAAATGTTTATAGAGTTCATCTATATACTGATTAGAACTCAAGGGAGATAGGTTACGCTTTAAACGCCAATTTTCATCAAGTAATTTCCCCAATCTTTTTAATTTCATATTTTTTGAGAGCAGTTCTTCTTTAAATGCCAGACTGAGCGAGTAGAGTGAATCAAGGTATTTCTCCTTCTGCGGTGGTAATTCACTGAATGCCTCAATTTGAATTTCGTTAGATTCACGGGCTAAATTGGTATAGACCAAAAGCAGACAATCCTCGAGCTCTTCGAGCTTACTGCGGGGTAATTTCAGCGGTTCAATTTTGATACCTTTATTATTGAAATAGAGAGAATTGAAACCGCCATATACTGCGGCATACTGATCCTGTTTACCACAAACAGTTCCCGATTTTGTTTCAAGTTGATAACATAACTCCGCGATTTCTCTTTTCTTTAAATGGATATTTCTATATTCAGCACAGGCAAGAATCAGTCCCGCCATCAGTGATGATGAACCACCCAGTCCCGAGCCAGTCCTCATAATGTCAGAAGTAATAACCGCTTCAATTCCTTTAAATAATCCAAAGTGCTCTAATGCTATCCGGGTATAGTGGTTAGAAATGCGACTCGTGATGGATTGCGTCTCTATTATCTCATGATGAACGCGAACATTTGTATCAAACATATCTTTAAGATTTATATACACATAAGAATTAATCGTTGCGGATACTACATGCCCTTCTTTTTTATTATAATAGACGGGAAAGTCAGTTCCCCCGCCACAGAAACTGATGCGGAGCGGAACGCGCACAAAGATATTTCGGTTATTGTAGAGCATAGATACACCTCTTATCGTAAGGCATGAATATACCTTTCAATTCCTTCTTCTAACGAAATCTTTGGCTCAAAGCCGAGCATCTCTTTTATTTTTTTGGTGGAAGATGCCCTTCTTTTTACAAGGTGCTCGTCGTAAGGGATGAATTTAACTGGGACGGTCTTGTTCATCTTTTTGAAGAGTAGGTCCTTAAGCTGCAGGAGTGATGTTTCGATACCGGTGCCGACATTGAAATATTCATTCTTGATATTATCGTTGAACATCGCCAGAATATTTGCACGCGCGGCATCTTCAGCATGGATGAGGTCCATCGTCTGAGTACCATCACCATATATTTCAATGGGCTTTCCAGCCTTTATTAAGTGTATCCACTTCTGGAATACCTGGGTGTAAAAGGCACCGATACCCTGTCTTTCGCTATAGGTATTATAGTAACGAAAGCCAACGAATGGAAGATTATGAGTATAAGCCCAACTGTTAAACAATGCCTCATCCGCAATCTTTGTGGCACCATATAAAGTCCGATTATCAAAGGGATGTTCTTCATCAACGGGCAGATACCTTGGTTCGCCAAATATTGAGGCAGATGATGCAAATGTAATCTTTTTGACTTCATGTTCAATACAGCATTGAATTACATTGAATGTTCCTTTGATATTTACCTCAATGGCATCAAAAGGGAATTTCTGTGAATCCATTATCATCATTGAAGCCTGGTGTGAAACGTAGTCTGGTTTATGCCTTTCAAAGATATTATGGAGGCGCCGGTAATTGGCGATATCACAGACTTCAAGGATTGCCTTATTAGAAATTAGATGGCTTTGAATATTTTCAATTTTGCCATTATAGAAGTTATCCACTATAATAACAAAATGGCCCTGTTCGATTAATTGGTCAACAATAAAGGACCCGATATTTCCTGCGCCTCCGGTGACTAATACCTTTGACATCTTACCTCCTTAATTTTTTGTTGCTACTACTAACATATGCTCAGCCGTATCAAAAGAGAGGAGTTGTTCAAAAAAAGACATGATTTTCTTTCCGATTTTCTTAAGGTGACGGGTTTCGGGTTCCTTTTCAATAAATTTGGCGAAACTTTTTAACTTCGCTTTGCTTTTTCTGTAATAGATCGCAGTATTATCTCCTTCCTGTGCAGGTGCGAAAGCCACCCAGTCTCTTTCGTACTGCAATTTCGCCTTTAGTAAAGACAGCGGTGAAAACCTATTACGCCATAGATGGAAGAATATCGGAGTGAAGCCGTAGGATTTTAAAAATAGTTCTAAATTCTTTTTATTAAAAAAATTTACATGATTGGGTGCATTGTAATGGTCACCAAACACACCGCCAAAGAATGTTAGTTTTTGGTCATGATAAGGAGTGGTCAGCAAGACTATTCCGTTCTGTTTTGTCAGGTGTTCCAGTATATTGCCATAGGCATTCAAATCATTGATATGCTCAATTGTTTCCAAACACAGGATGACATCAAACTTTTTATTGGTTTTGAATTCTAATATATTACCCCAGACCACATTTAATCCACCACAATACTCTCTGGCAATGTTGGCTGCAAATTTATTCAATTCTATTCCCTGTAAATTCGTGAAGCCATACTCATTTTTAAGGAGACGAAGAAAACTACCAATACCACATCCGACATCAAAGATAGATGCGTCTTTCGCGGCATATTTCAACAGGCATTCAGCAATACACTTCATTCTTTGGTAGGAAAGAGAGGATGAGTAATAATATTCTCCGCTTTGTATTTTGTGGTACTCAGTGTTCAAGACTGCGTTGTAGAATTCGGAATTATACCACAACTTTGTTCCCTCGTTATTTAGCCTTGGATTGGCATAGACAAAGCCACAATTGCGACATTTCTCATAATTGAAATTATAATGGATTAAATAGGGAGATGAAGAATTTTTGCCACATACTGGACATTTTTCAAGATATAAGGTATGTTCCAATTGTCCCGTTTGCTTATTAAGGAAAATTTTTATTGTCTCTGAATAGAGAATTATATCTTTCGTCACGAGGTTCGTTATCTCCTTTTGACCATTCTGCCCAATTCGTCCTTCTGAGATAGAATAGGATTTTTTATTGGCCAGTAGATATTGAATTCAGGGTCATTCCACCTTAGAATCTTTTCATTTTCGGGGTTGTAGTATTCCGATTGTTTGTAAGAAAAAATGCAACTTTTACTCAAAACCAGATGGCCATTTCCACAGTTTGGGGGTACCAGCACTTGAAATCGGTTGCTGTCCGAGAGAATGAAAGAAAGCCATTTTTTATAAGTTTTAGACCACCTTCTCAGATCTACAACGACAAAGTAGATGCGCCCGTAAAGGCATTGAATGAGTTTCCAGGTTTTATTATCATAATGAATTCCCCTCAATACACCCTGTGTAGAAGTTGAAATATCGTCGCGGACAAATCTAATATTTATTCCTGATTTGCGATATTCTTTTATATTATATGTTTCCACAAATGACCCACGATGGTCTTCAAATATTTTGGGTTTAATTAGCAGGACATCCTCAATGGCGGTCTTCTCAATGGATGGCATAATTTGCTCCTTTCTCTTTAAAGATTTTTACTTCTTAACGGCAAGTCTGTTTTTAATTATATAATTCATCACCTCAACGACATATTGAATATCGGATTCGCCATACCTGGTACACAATGGAAGTGAAATTAGATGTTCACCGAGCCATTCGGCATTGGGTAATTTTATTTCAGGATATTTCTTACGATAATAGTAATGGAGGTGAACCGGATAGAAGTGGATATTGGTCCCGATATTATATTCCCTCAAGACCTTCATCAATTTGTTTCTATCTATCTCTTCATCTTTTAGTTTGAGGGTATATACATGATTTGCCCATCTCCCTTCGGATGTCTGAAAGATTGGAGTCTCTACCGCTTCAAGGTCCTTGAAAAGATCGTTATACAATTGCACAAGTTTATTTCGTCTTGCCAATAATTCCTTGGCGCGCTGGAGTTGTGCCAGTCCAATGGCAGCGTGGATATCGGTCATATTAAATTTATAGCCAGGAACTACCGATTGAACATGGGGACTTGCACTTTCTTCAGAATACCTCTTCCACGCATCTTTGCTCATGCCATGATATGACCAGAGCCTTATAGCCTCGGCAAGTTTGTCATCGTTTGTTGTTACCATACCACCATCCCCGGTGGTAATATTCTTTATTGCATAAAAACTGAAACAAGAGGCAATGCCGTATCCGCCAACTTTTTTATTCCGGTATTCAGAAAATACCGCGTGGGCAGCATCGTATAAGATAGGGATATGGTACTTCTGTGAGATTTTTTGAAAGCCATCAATATCTACCGGTAATCCAGACATATGAACCGGTATAATTAGTTTGATTTTTTTGTTGTATTTCTTTATTTCGTTTTCTACCAGTTCCGGTGTCGTATTGAGTGTGCTTTTCTCAACATCAACAAATATTGGTATTGCCTCCAGTTGTTCTACGATATTTGCGGTTGAGGGCCAGGTGATGGTAGGGACTATGACAAAATCACCCCGTTTGATACCCAATACCTTGGCAGCCAGGAATAATCCGGCAGTAGCCGAGCTTACTGCAATCGCATATTTAACATTCTGGTATTCAGCAAACTTTTCTTCAAATCTTTTTACCTTCGGACCAACGCTGAGCCAACCGCTTTTAAGGGTATCAATGACTTCATAAATTTCTTGCTCGGTAATATCAGGGATAGCAATTGATAAAAAATTCTCTCTTTTTTTAATCATTATTCTTATTTTAGTCTCTCATAAAGTACCGGTAGTGCCCAGAATATACTGATAAGAGAGATCCAGTAGAACTCCTGAACGAATACCGGCTTTACCCATACCGCCGGTAAAAGGGCGATAAAACCGATAAGTTGTCCCAAAACTATACTCTTGTGTTCTGGTGACACAGCCGTTTTATACACCTGGATACTCAATTTGATGTATTGGTAGATTATCAAGCAAAATAATAGGAATCCAATTATGCCTGTTTGGTATATTAACGAGAAATACCCGTTATGGGCAATAGCGACATTACTATTATAGAGCGGATGATAGTAACTTGTGCCGATTCCCTGCCCTAAAAACGGTGATTTAGAAATTTCTCTAAGAATTGTTTCACTTTCGATAGAACGCCAGGCAAGGGTTTCGGTCTGGGCACCCGCAGTAAGAAATTCGGAGTGTCTTAAAAAAACCTGGTCCCACCAGTTTGCCACCGGAATGATTCCTAAATATGCCGGCAGATAACTGATGACTAAAACCAATAGAGTCAGACCAAGGGTATTTTTTACAAACCTTGATTTTAATCTCCCCCGAAAGATGAACCACACCAAGGAAAAGCCAGTTATTACTGAATAATAGACATTGCGGCTGAATGTTACAAAGAAAGCCAGAAGGAATGCCAAGACGGCAATGCTGTAAAGATAGTTTCTGCCTTTCTTAGAATTTATGGTGAGTACCAGGAGAGGAAAGAAGAACATATAAATTAAGGAGATTGAAGTGGGCATCACCCTTGCCAGCGAATTTTCATCTTCAAATGAAACAGGACCAACCGCCCAGTAGAACGAAGGTATGATTTTTGTCTTCGGTCCAGCAAGATATTGCAAGAAAGAAAGCAGGGCACAGATTATACCAACCACGATGAGGGCATTCAAGAATAGTGAGAGTTTCGCTTCGCTATCAAGGTAATATAAAGCCAGGAAGAAATTTAGATAGAATATATAACTTCTGGCAATCAGATTCGCCTCCAGCAAAGTGGCTCTTTTTGTCAAGACTGCATTTAGAATTTCAAAGAGAATCCATAAAAAAAACAAGATAATTGGATAGGTTAAAGGTGATGACAACTTGCGAAAATCTTTCTTTTTGGCACCAACAATTAATATCCTGGCAAATAATAGGACAACCAGAAATTCAGGAAGATAAAGGCCAATCTCTCCGAAAGAAACCGGTTGGGGTAATGCATCCATTGTGAAAAATGTGGAGGTAAAGATTACCAGAATAATTAATACAACCTCGGGTCTGTAAAGAATTAAAAAGATCCCGCAGAGATAGAGAGGAAGAATTAACAGAAGAGATGATATTCGGGATACGCCCAATAGCGTAAAGATAAAAAGCAAAATCAGAATGGCCAGGTTGATTAAATGTAGCTTATTTATTCTCCAGTGATTAAAGGAGAAGGTATCTACGAGTTTAAACTTCAAGGTATCTTTCTATTGATATTTACGAGCCAGATGATTTTGTGAAACACTGATTGTCAGATGTCAAATAGTGCGAATATAGTTCTTTCAGCACTGAAGGGAAGACCGCTTATTTCTGGGCCATAAAGAACAACTCTATAAATCGCAGGGAACCGACCTCCACCATATTGGCAATTATCTGTACATCTGTCTCTTTGAAGTTCTTGTCAATTATTTTTGAATCAATTCTGGCATTACCAGTAGCCACCTGTTGAAGTAATTTGTTTACGGTATCTTCCCGAACATCCGGGGCGAAGATATTCTCCATATCAAGATCGGTTAGCTCCTCCGGGTCATAGGCAAGTAATTTTAATGCAGATTGATTGGCATCGGTGATTTTATAGTCATCAAGGTTAACAACAATAATTGGTATTATTGCATCATCAAAGAGTCTTTCATATTTTGCCATTGTCTGTGCCTCCTGCTCGGTGGTCATTACTGGCTCGTGGAGGTAGTGGACCAAACCGCCACCACCGGCAAAGACCTGGGGATAGACACTGCAGGTCATTCTCTTTTTTAAACCTTTGAATGCTATGGTATCGGTAGCCGGTTCTCCACTGTCTCTTGCCTTTCGTCCCGGGCAATTCGGCTCGGGTGCCAGGGCACAGTGGAAGATTGCATAGCAGTGATGCCCGATTACTTCATTGACGCCTTTTTGCAGAAGTTGAAAGGTCGCCAGGTTCGCCCGCAGAATTTTGTAGTCAAAATCCGTCACAAATATCGGTTCTTCAATGGCATCAACAGTTGCTTCCCATTCTTTCTTGGCGGCGGTTACTGCCAGCAAAAGCCGACGGTTTTCCTTCTGCAGTTCAATCTGATGTAACACCCGGTTAAAAGTCAATTTTATCTTTTCCGGAGTCAGGGGCAGGATTAAATAATGGTTGACCTGTGTGGTTTCTAATTTTACAAGCGCCTCGGGAATTGTATAGCCAGCAATCATTATGATTTCGCTGTCCGGGCTGATTTTCTTGACATCGGACACAAGAAGGTTATAAGGCAGAGATGGGATATGAGCATCAATTACTACGATGTCAAATTCCTCGGTTTTGCAAAGGCTTAGACAGGTATCTGCGTTATTGGCAATACTTACCTTATGACCTTCACTGACGAGTGTATTTTTGATATTTTTTTCTATCTCAGTGTCCTGGGTACAGACCAAAACTTTTGCCTTCATAAACACCATCCTTTTTGGTTAAATTTTTCAGGCTACCGCCCTTGTCAGTTGCAGCTGACCCTTAAAACCATATTATTGCAAATTTATTATATTTATTTCTCTTTCACTGTCAACTCCCTATTGATTTTTTCAGGAAGTTGATTATAATCACCTATTGGAAAGCAATGGTAATGAAATTTTTCATTTTAGAAAAAGAATATGGACAAGATACATCAGGGATTTTTGATAGTTGCTGGAGAGTGCACAAACTTTAAGATGGACCGTCTCTGCGGGTTTCAGGGGCTTGCCCCCGATGGATCTTGTGAGCGCCAAGATTTCTCATTTTCAAAGTGGTGGCGATAAATTTTTTTAGGGAGGTATAAGTGATTGAAGCAAGGGACTTTATTGAAAAGATTAAACCTTATAAGCCAGGCAAACCAATAGAAGAGGTTATTCGTGAATTGAATCTCAAGGGTGAGGTAATTAAACTTGCATCCAATGAGAACCCTTTAGGTACCTCTCCTCTGGCAATAAGGGCGATGCGTAAGGCATTGAAGGAATCATTTTTATATCCGGATGATAATTGTTTCTATTTGAAGAATGTCCTTGCTAAAAGATTCAATGTGGATAGTGATGAGATAATCGTCGGCAATGGCTCGGTAGAGATTCTACCGCTTATTACCTTGGCCTATTTGAATCGCGAGGACAGCGCAGTGGTGAGTGAAGGCGCATTTATTTGGTTTAAGATTGCAGTGAGTATTGCCGGTGCCCAGTTGATTGAAGTACCTCTGAAGAACTATACCCATGATCTCCAGTCTATACTTGGCGCAATCAGGAAAAATACAAAACTGGTCTTCATTGCCAATCCGAATAATCCAACAGGAACGATTGTCAAAAAGAAAGAGGTTGAGGAATTTTTTGCAAGGGTTCCAGATAATGTGCTTGTGGTTATGGACGAGGCATACCGTGAATATATTGATGACCCGGATTATCCCGACTCCTTCAAAATCTTTCGGGAGAGAGATAACATATTAATTTTACGCACATTTTCAAAGATTTATGGACTTGCCGGTGCCCGGTTGGGCTATGGTATTGCACGCAGACAGATTATCACCAATCTGATGAAATTAAGGATTTCATTCAATGTTAACCGAATCTCCCAGGTCGCCGGGATTGCTGCCCTTGATGACGATGAATTTGTTAAAAAGACAATAAAGGTAAACAACGAAGGTAAGGAATTCCTTTACGATGCCTATAAGAAACTTGGGGTCTTTTACCTCCCTACTTATGCTAACTTTATCTTTGTTGACTTTGGTAAAGACAGTCAGGCTATCTTTGAGGCATTGCAGAGGCAGGGCATAATTACCAGAACTATAAAAGAGTATGGTTTTCCTAATGCCCTAAGAATCACAATCGGCACCGAAAAGCAGAATCGTCGATTGATCAGGGCGCTCAAAAAAATACTATAAAAATTGTTATGAGTGGTGGTTGAGATGCTGGATTTTTTTGGTCAAAAGGTAATTAGTAAAATGATTAAAAAATGGCATCAAGCATCTAAACCCATTAACTACAAACTATCTTTATACAAGGAGGCAAAATGGTAATAAAATCTGCCGATGGTAGAGAATTTCCTGTAGAGATGTATAAAACAAGGATGGTCCAAAAAATTTCCCTTCCACCGATTGGGCAAAGACTTTCGGCAATTAGAGAAGCGGGCTACAATACTTTTCAACTCAAGACAAAAGATATCTTTCTTGATATGCTTACTGATAGTGGTACAAATGCAATGAGTGATAAGCAATTCGCAGGTTTTATAACAACCGACGATGCCTATGCGGGTAGTATGACTTTCTATGATTTTAAAGATGCGGTGAAGGAGGTGCTCGGCTATGATTATGTAATGAATGTCCATCAAGGAAGGGCAGCAGAACACCTCCTGGCAAAGACATTTATCAAAGAAGGAATGGTTGTGCCAACAAACTATCATTTTACCACAACAAAGGTGCATATTGAACTACCCGGAGCAAAGATATTAGAAATATTCATTGATGAGGCGTTGAAGACCGATAGCACACATCCATTCAAGGGATGTATGGACCCACAAAAATTGAAAGATGTCATCAAGAAATACGGAAGGGAGAAAATAGCCTATGTAAGAATGGAGGCTACCGCCAACCTTCTTGGTGGTCAACCTTTTTCAATGGCAAATCTGAAGGAAATCGTGAAGATTTCAAAGGATGCCGGGCTGATAACAGTTTTAGATGGGAGTTTAATCTGCGAAAATGCATATTTAATAATGCAACGCGAAGAAGGATATCAAAATAAAACTGTTGCCGAAATCGTAAAAGAGATGTGCAGTCTTGTTGATATCTTTTATATGAGCGGTAGAAAGAATACCTGCGTGCGCGGTGGTTGCATTGCTACCAACAACAAAGAATTGTTTGATAAAATCACACCTTGGTTACCGGTATATGAAGGATTCTTCACCTATGGGGGTATGTCACAGAGAGAAGTCGGTATGATGGCAGTGGGAATGAGAGAAATGACAGACCCGAGTGTTGCTGGATGTTCAATTGAGCAGGTAAAATATTTTGCTAATAGACTCTTAGAAACAGGAATTCCAGTGGTTACACCACCGGGTGGACTCGCCTGCCATCTGGATGCCAAACGCTTTATTCCCCATGTTCCCAAGGAAGGATATATCGCAGCAGCACTCACTGCAGCCTTTTATATTGCGTCAGGTGTCCGGGCAATGGAACGAGGTACTATCTCAATGGAAAGGAATCCTGATGGCTCAGAGGCGTATGCAGACCTTGAACTCACCAGAATTGCGATTCCACGAAGGGTTTATACTGTATCCCATATTGAGTATGCAGTTGATAGAATAAATTGGCTCTATAAACACAGAGATTTGATAGGAGGAATGGAATGGGTTTCTGAACCTCCTGTCCTGAGATTCTTCCTCGGGAAGTTGAAAACCTTAAATAACTGGGAAGAGAAATTGGCTGCGGCTTTTATAAAAGATTTCGGTGATAAGATGTAATTACTGGTTCCAAATTAAGCTCCAAATAGTGTAAAAGTAGAAATCATTAGGATAAATATTATGATAAGAAACTTTGGAGAACTGTTGGAATTTGCCAAAAAGAAAGGCAAAAGAGTCTGTGTTGTGGTGAAGGCAGAAGATGAAGCAGTTCTTGAAGGGATTAATCTCGCAATGAACCAGGATTTGCTTGCGGGTGTATATCTATTAGGTTCAAAGGAAGCAATTACTGAGCTGGGTAAAAAGGTAGGTCTAAATTTGAATAGTACCGAAATAATAGATATAATTGATGAACAGGAATGTCTTAAAACTGCCTTATCAATCGTAAAAGATAAAGGTGATTTTTTGATGAAAGGAATGATACCGACGAGTACATTCTTGAAAGGAGTTCTGGATAAGGAATACGGGTTAAGAGCTGGGAAAATTCTAAGCCACATAGCAGTTCTTGAGATCCCGGGCTATCACAAATTATTATTTATGTCGGATGGCGGAATGAATCCGAAATTGGAGCTAAATACGAGGATTGATATTATAAATAATGCAATAATGCTGATGAATAGGTTGGGTATTAAAGACCCCAAGATTGCGCTTGTTGCAGCAAGTGAATCAGTCCATCCTGATATGCCGGAGACAGTTGATGCGACAAAGATTGTTGAAATGAATAAAAATGGTGAATTTCCCAATGCAATTATTGAAGGTCCATTTGGTTTTGATGTAGCAATTTCAAAAGAAGCAGCCGGGCATAAAAAGATAAAAAGTGAAATCTCAGGTGAGGTTGATTTTATCTTGATGCCGAATATTTCAGCCGGTAATATCTGGGCAAAGGGTTTAATCTATTTTGCCCGGGCAAAGGCAGCGGGAATTGTAATGGGTGCAGCAAAACCGGTGGTGATGCTCTCACGGGCTGATGATGCAGAGACCAAATTGAATTCAATCGCCCTGGGAGTGGCGGTCGCGTAATTTTCCTGTAGACTTCATAACCACTCAATCTAAGGGGTTCTCAATTGAGAGCGCCGCTATCTATTATCTGATTACCTTTTACCCTATAAGAACTATTCTCAAAACTGAATTCAAACTGAGAAAGGTTAAAGGATAGGGTGTATAAACCCTGAGCAAAGAGAATGCTAAATAGTCCGATAGATAGATGGTGCGTTACAACTCACTTCCTATAGGCAATTTTACCCTCATTTTTGCTTCTATCTCTTTAAGTGCCGGATCAAACAATTAAATTGTGCGATGAATCAAACTGCTACAAATGATTTTTTGTTTCTGTTCTTTCCATCACCCCATTTCCCGAATTACTTATGTGTAATCATTTTTTGTAAATTATCAAACGGCAAACTAATACTGCTGCTGTGGGACTTGACAATCAAATTGCATCTGGATAGGATATTTTTATGAGCGAATTTCAGTTCTTCCCGCTGATTGATAGAATTATTGAGGCGTTAAAATCAAAAAATTCAATTTCTATTTTTGGATTTTATGGTTCGGCGTTTTCACTATTTATCTGGGAGTTGTCAAGACGAATTACACCGATATTTTACATTACAAACAAAAAAAATATTGAACGATACGGCGATGAGATTACCGAATTAGAATGTTCTACAAATATTATAAACGAGAATAACCCATTCTTTGAATCGGCAAAAGTTATACTCATCGATGAGGATTTCCTGGAAAGAAAAATTGGTGTTAAAGAAAATGTGGAACTTATTAAGGGCGAGACAATTGACCTCCAGGAATTATTGTTGCGGCTCGCAGCGAGTGGACTTGATAGAGAAGAAATTGTTGAGGAAGAAGGTGAGTATGCAATAAGGGGAGGGGTGATTGACGTCTACCCCAAAGGCGCTGAACCAGTCCGCATTGAACTTGATGGTGATTTAGTCTATTCCATCAGGAAGTTCGATCCACAGACCCAGCGTTCAATTGAGGTAATTAACAGATACACAGTGAGTCTGGCTGTACCAGATTCGTTCTGGACCGTTAAATCTATCCCGCCGAACTCAGGATTAATAATTGCGGAAAAAAAACTGAACCTGAATCTACCGGAGATTATCATCAGTCCAGAGGCGGATTTTTGTTTTCGCTTATCCTTGCCGAGGAAATATTTCGGTGACCTTGGTGCATTGAAACACGACATTAATCACAGCAGTTATAACTACAAATTTCTTCTTAAATCTATCATTGCGGAAAGGCTGAACAAGGTCATCGGATTTATTGAGACATTTTATCTCCCTTTAAAAGAAGGCTTTGTCGATGAGAAAAGAAAAATCATTTTTCTTACGGAGAGTGAAATATTTGGTACACTGCCCCAAAAGAAGGTAGGCTACAAGGGATTATTCATTGACGATCTTAAGGGATTGAAGATAGATGATTATGTTGTCCACAGCGATTATGGAATCGGACAATTTAAGGGGCTTACACTCCTTGAAATTGATGGGAAAAAAGTAGAGTGTCTGCGCATCGACTATGCAGAAGGGGATAAGGTTTACCTGCCGGTAAACAAGATTAATCGGCTTGAAAGATATATCGGTGCTACCGAACACAAACCCAGGCTTTCAAGATTGGGCAGTGATTTCTGGCTGCGGACAAAAAACAGGGTAAAAAAGGCAGCTGAGCGTATCGCCATTGAACTTTTAAATATTTATGCGGTGCGCAAAAATACTCCAGGTTTTGCATTCTCATCCGATTCAATGGAGATGGCAGAGCTTGAGGCATCATTTCCCTATGAAGAAACAGAAGATCAATTAAAGGCAATTGAGGATGTGAAGCGGGATATGGAATCTCCATTTCCTCAAGACCGACTGATCTGTGGGGATGTTGGATTCGGCAAGACCGAGATCGCCCTGCGTGCCGCATTCAAGGCAGCACTTGATGGAAAACAGACAATTTTCCTCTGTCCAACCACACTTCTGGCATTCCAGCACTATCGGACATTCAAAAAGAGACTGGAAAATTTTCCCGTAAGGGTTGAGATGGTTTCAAGATTCAAATCTGTTTCAGAACTAAAAGAGATTATCAAAGAATTCAATGAAGGTAAAGTTGATATTGTCATTGGGACCCACCGTTTACTACAGTTCGATGTCGTGCCCAGGGATCTGGGTCTACTGATCGTTGATGAAGAGCAGCGATTTGGTGTGATTCAGAAAGAGCGGATTAAGAGATTAAAACCCAACATTGATGTTCTATATCTTTCTGCAACACCAATTCCCCGGACATTATATATGGCACTGACCGGAATAAAAGATATCTCGAATATCTACACACCACCGGCGGGGCGTAAAGAGATTATTACAAAGATCATCTATTTCGATGAGGAAGAGATTAAGAGAGCCATTGAGTATGAAATAGCAAGGAATGGCCAGGTGTTTTTCGTCCACAATTCTATACAGACCATTGGGAAAGTGAGGGAACGGCTTTTGAACATCCTCCCCGATTTAAAGATTTGTGTCATACATGGCAGGATGAATGAAAGAGTGAGCGAAGAGAGGATACTGGAATTTATTGAAGGGAGATATGATTTATTGCTGGCAACGGCGATTGTTGAATCAGGCCTTGATATGCCCAGGGTAAACACCATAATCGTCGATCAGGCACATCGCTTTGGGCTAAGTGATTTACATCAATTGAGGGGGCGGGTGGGCAGGTCGGATGTTCAAGCCTATGCGTATTTTATCGTCCCCCGTCAGAGATTAACACCTGAGGCAGAGAAGAGACTGGCCGCCTTGACTTCTTATACCTCACTGGGCTCTGGCTTCAGGCTTGCCTTAAGGGATATGGAGATTCGTGGTATTGGAAATCTTTTGGGAAAGGAGCAGTCAGGTTTTGTAAATGCCATTGGTTATCATCATTATGTGAAGATATTAAATCGCGCAGTCAGTGAGATAAAGGGAAGGGAGATAGTTGAGGAGCCAATAATTTCAATTAACCTGGATGCATACTTCCCTTCTGAATATATCCAGAGTTCCTATGAAAGAACAGCACTGTATAAAAGACTATTGGAAGTTGATTCAGAATTTGAATTGCAGAAGTTGAAAGAAGAGATAGTTGACCGTTTTGGTCAATATCCAGAGCCGGTGGAAGGATTGTTCTTGCTTGCAAGATTGAGGCTTGAGGCAATTACCATTGGGGCGACTGAAATCAAACAGAAGGGAAATGAGATATTATTCTACCATAAGGGAGAGGTTGTTAAAACAATAATAATGTCAGGAAATACGATAATTGACAGATGACTTTTTCTGAATATAATAATTTTAGTCATTAGGAAATTCTAAAGATGGTCTGAAAGTTTGGATCGGGAAACGGTTGGGTTTTTGCACTTACCCAGACAATAGCGAAGTCTATTTTCTCCGCCGGGATGATGGAATTGGTAGACGTAGCGGACTTAAAATCCGCTTCCCCGAAAGGGGAGTGCCGGTTCAAGTCCGGCTCCCGGCATAAAGATTGACAAAAGAACAAAAGTGGATATAATTAAATTGTTTGAAAAGGAGAAAAAAAATGGCTTTGACAAAAGAGAAAAAATGGGAGCTAATAAATACCTATAAGCGGCATGCGAAGGACACGGGTTCTCCAGAGGTTCAGATTGCCATACTTACGGAGCGAATAAAGAATCTGACCGAGCATCTAAAGATGTTCCCAAAAGATAAACATTCCCGTCAGGGCTTGATTAAGATGGTCAATGACCGCAGGCGCCATCTTAATTACCTGATAAGAAAGGATAAGGCGAAATATCTGAAGATAATTGAAGAATTGGGTTTAAGAAGGTAATTTGTATTCTGTAGAATTAAAGGTCGGTGAAAAGGTTCTCCGTTTAGAGACCGGTCGTCTGGCGAAACAGTCGGCGGGTGAAGTGCTGGTTTCATACGGAGATACAGTCGTTTTGGTCTGTGTAAATTTTCAGTCTGAACCGGATGAGAATACAGACTTTTTACCCCTGACCGTAGAATACCGGGAACTCTCGTTTGCTGCGGGAAAGATTCCGGGCGGTTTTATAAAACGTGAGACGAGGCCATCGGATAACGAGATACTCTCATCAAGACTCATTGACCGTCCATTAAGACCATTATTCCCCAAAAACTTCAGAAATGAGGTACAAATTATCGCCTATCTTTTATCTTCAGATGTAGAACATGAGGGTGATACACTCGGTATCATCGGTGCCGCAACCGCCCTGCTGCTTTCCGAAATTCCATTCACCATTCCGGTTGCCGCGGTGAAGATCGGCCTTTCCGGTAAGGATTACATTGTAAATCCCAGTTTGGAACAACAGGAAAATTGTAGACTGAATCTGGTGGTTGCCGGGACAAAGGACTCGGTTGTAATGATTGAAGGAGGAGCTGGTGAGGCAAGCGAAGAGGAGGTAATTGAGGCAATAAGATTTGCCCAGACCGAAATTGTAAGGATCACCGAAATTGAAGAAAAAATGCGGGAGGCGGTGGGTAAGGAGAAACTGGATATTAACACGCCATTTGTTGATGAGAAACTCGCCTTGGAGATAAGATCGGCATTGGGTGAGGAGATAAATCAGGTTTTCATTTTTAAGGAAAAGAAGGCGCGGGAGGAAGCAGTCTATCAATTGATTAAGAACCTTGCTGAGAAATTCGCCGATAAGAAAGATGAAAATATTGATACTAAGATAAGATATGTAGTAGATGAAATCCTGCGTGAACGGATGCGTCAGATGATAATAAATGAGAAAAAAAGGCTGGATGGTAGGGGTTTGAAGGATATCAGGCAGATTACCTGTGAAATCGGAATTCTGCCCAGGACACATGGTTCAGCGCTATTCACCCGGGGACAGACCCAGAGCCTTGCCGTTACCACCCTGGGAACGAAGAGCGATGAACAAATTGTGGATGCTATTTATGGAGAAGGGACGAAGTCATTCATGCTCCATTACAATTTTCCACCATTTTCCACCGGCGAGGTAAGACCGCTCCGGGGCCCGAGCCGGCGAGAGATTGGACACGGTGCCCTGGCTGAACGCTCCATCATTCCTGTATTACCGAAGGAAGAAGAATTTCCCTACACCATCAGGGTGGTCTCAAACATCCTTGAATCTAATGGTTCTTCTTCAATGGCCAGTGTCTGTAGTTCATCGCTTTCTTTAATGGATGCGGGAGTACCGATCAGAACTGCGGTCGCCGGTATATCAATCGGTCTGGTGAAGGAAGGAGAAAAGTATGAATTGTTGACTGATATTATAGGAGATGAAGACCATTATGGTGATATGGATTTCAAGGTTGCGGGGACTTCAAAGGGAATTACTGCTTTGCAACTTGACTTAAAGATTCAGGGTGTGGATCTGAAAATTTTAAAGGAGGCCCTGGAGCAGGCGCGCGAGGCCCGTGAGGCAATTTTGAAGATAATGAGTAGCACAATCAGTTCACCACGGAGTGAACTTTCAAAATATGCCCCCAAGATTATTGCCTTTTTTATCCCCAAAGAGAAGATCGGTGAAGTGATCGGTCCCGGCGGGAAGGTAATAAGAAGAATCATCGGCGATTCTGATATAAAGATTGATATCGATGATGATGGGAAGGTTACGATTGCTGGAACTGATACAAAACTCGTTGAAAAGGCACAGAATGAAATTCTTGCTATTGTTCAGGAAGTTGAGGTGGGAAAGACCTACATTGGAAAGGTTACGCGGATAACAAACTTTGGTGCATTTGTGGAGATACTTCCTGGGAAAGAAGGATTGATTCACATATCAAAACTATCCCGACAGAGAATAAAAAGGGTGGAGGATGTAGTAAAGATTGGTGATGAGGTAGTAGTAAAAGTTTATGAGATTGACGACCAGGGAAGAATTAATTTGATCCGGCTTGGATAGTTATCTATGGATATAGAATCAAAAAGCATCATTCATGAAGATTTAACTCCTGGACTAACAATTGTTGCCGAAAATATTCCCCGCTACTACTCATTTTCATTAGGCATTTTTATCAATCGTGGTTCAAGGGATGAAGTTCCCAAAATCAATGGGATTACCCACTTAATTGAGCACATGCTCTTTAAGGGGACAAGAAGGAAGACGGCATTAGAAATTGTCCGTATGATTGAAGGATTGGGTGGCTCTTTTGATGCCTTTACAACAAAGGAGAATCTTGTCATTGTAACTAAATTTTTGTCCGAACATCTTATCAGTATCTTTGACTTGGTGCTGGAAATGCTTCTGGAATCAAAACTTGAAAAGGACGATTTGGAAAAAGAAAAGTCGGTTATCCTTGAAGAGATAAAGTCAAGTAATGAAGACCCCGGTGAATATGTCTTTGATTTGCTCTTCAAGGCGATTTTTAATACCCATGCGATGGGAATGCCGATTACCGGTACTACCGAATCAGTAAGTAACATTGACCTGAAAACTGTTTCGGCACATTATAGAGAGATGCTACAAAATAAGATGACCATTGCGCTAAGCGGTAATTTCCAGTATGAAGAATTTGTAAAACTCGCGCGAAATAGATTTGCCGGATATAAATTGAACACAAATGTGAGAAAGAAACCCGATGCATTTGTTTCAAGTAGTATTGTTCAGACAAGAAAGGATATATCTCAAGTTCATCTGGCACTGGCAATACCCGCTGTGGAATATGCCTCTCCTATCCGCCATCACCTTATTTTATTAAGTACAATTCTGGGTGGTGGTATGTCTTCAAGACTTTTCCAGCGTTTAAGGGAAGGGGAGGGATTGGTTTATGATGTCCATTCATTCTTAGACCTGTATTGTGACTGCGGGGTATTTGGTTTCTATTTTAATTGTGATAAGAAAAATTTAAAGAAAGCCATTGAGTGTCTTAAATTTATTTTTGACGAAATTAACCAAAGAAAATTTGACAGGGAAGAAATAAAAATCGCCAAGACGTATGTTACCGGAAATCTTTTATTGGGTCTTGAAAATTCAACAAATCGTATGCTCCGTCTTGGTCGTGAATTTTCTTATCTTGGAAAGATAACACCCATAACTGATACCGTTGATAAAATCAAAAATATTACTGATGATGAATTGAATAATCTTATCGCGCCATATTTTAACCTTTCCAATTATTCAATTGCCGGGGTTGGTCCTATTAAAGAAGATGAGTTAAATAATCTTTTAGATATCATCAAAGGGTAGATAATTTTATGAAGGTAGTTTTGATTGCACCAGCGGTGGTTGACGAAAAGAGAAGGGGGATGCAGGGCCGGGCATTTCAACTTCCACCTTTTTCGCTGGCCGCAGTCGCTGCATCAACACCACCGGATGTTGAATTAAAGATAATTGATGAGGCAATTGAACCGATTAACTACGATTGTGATGCTGACCTTGTTGGCATTACAATTCTCACCAGATTTGCACCCCATGCCTACCAGATTGCCGACCGATTTCGTAGTCGGGGTGTTAAGGTGGTTTTAGGCGGGTTGCATCCTTCGGCTTTACCTGAGGAAGCAATTCTTCATGCGGATAGTGTAGTCATTGGTGAAGCGGAAGGAGTCTGGGAAAAATTGATAAATGACTTCAGGAAGAATGAATTAAAGAAATTTTATAAGAGCGATGACTTTGTAGATATGAAAAGGGTAGGAGTTCCGCGCCGTGATTTGTTCAAGAAAGAGAGATATTTATTCACCAACCTGGTTCAAACAACCCGTGGTTGTCCCTTCAATTGTAATTTCTGTAGTGTCACGAGATTTTTTGGTGGACGTTTTAGAACCCGGCCCGTTGAATGTGTTATAGAAGAGATACGAAGTTTAAGAACAAAATTTATTGGCTTCTCAGACGATAATATATTCGGGAACCGTATCTATGCACGCAAATTATTCAATGCCTTAAAATATGAAGGTGTTATTTGGATGGCTCAGTCATCCATAAATATTGCTGACGACCCGGAATTACTACACCTTGCTGCCCGGAGTGGCTGTAAGGGATTGTTTGTTGGACTTGAATCGGCAGATGCCGAGTCATTGGTTCAGATGCATAAAGGCTTTCAAAAGCCTCAGAAATTTAAAGATAATATCGCAAGGTTGCATGATGAGGGAATCGGTGTTCTTGGTGCATTCGTATTGGGTAGTGACAATGAAGATACATCAATATTCCAGAAGACCTTAGAATTTGCCAAAAAGATAAAACTTGACCTCGCACAGTTTTCAATTCTTACCCCATATCCCGGGACAAACCTTTTTAATAGACTGCTTAAAGAAAATAGAATCTTTAACTTTGATTGGTCAAAATATGATGCAGGGAATGCTGTTTTCAAACCCCTGAAAATGACCGCTGAGCGACTAAAAGAAGAAGTTGATAAACTCTGGCGCGATTTTTACCGCTTTGATGAAATACTCTTTCGTTTAATAACCCTGGGCAAAAGGTTGCCCATTCAGGTCTTACCATTATTGCTTTTAAATATCAGTTTCAAGAAAGAGATCGCGGCGACACAAGGATTGTAATCAAGAATACAATAATTAAACAACAATGAAACTCAAAGTAAAACCCGAGGATTTTGTTGTTGAGGAGATACTGAAAATCTCGCCCCAAAAAAGTGGTGATTATACACTTTTGAAACTAAAAAAGCAATTCTGGAATACACTTGATGTTATTAATTTTGTGGCAAAGAAAATGAAGGTTTCCAAAACACGATTTTCCCGGGCAGGCTTGAAGGATAGATACGCATTGTCAACTCAATACCTATCATTCCGGGGGGATTTTAAAGAAAAATTTGAAGAGAAGAATTTTGAGATTATCCCGGTAGGAAAAATTTCTGTTCCCTTATCTCCTGATTTGTTAAAAGGAAATAGATTTTCAATTACCCTCCGCTCTCTTACCGATAATGAGGTTGAGAAGATATATAAAAATTATCCGCGTATTATTGAAGATGGATTGCCCAACTATTTTGATGAACAGAGGTTCGGCTCGGCACGCCACCGACAGGGTTTTTTTGCCCGACTGTTAATGCTCGGGCACTACCGGGGGGCACTTAGACTTCTTCTTTGTTATCCCAGTCAGGAAGATAACCCGCAGTTAAAGAGATTTAAAAATTTTTGCCGGGATAACTGGGGTAAATGGGAATCAGCTCTTAATTTTGCACCACATGAATTTAAAGAAGTAATCAATTATCTTGAACAGAAGCCGAATGATTTTAAGGGGGCAATAAAAAAAATTGATCGGGAGATGTTGAATTTGTATCTGCTTGCCTATCAGTCTTATATCTTTAACCAAACCTTAGGGTTAATTATTAAAGACTATGGTTTAAAGACCTTTGAAGTTCCCTATTCTATGGGAAATTTTGTATTCTATGAGGAATTACGCCACCGCGAAGCTATTGAAAATCTGTTTATACCAATGCTGAATGAAAAAGTTGTAGTAAATGGCTATATTGGTAAGATAATAAATAGAGTGCTTTTTGAGGAAGGGGTGCGATTGAAGGATTTCAGTCTTTCAAATATGCGCTTTAGAGGGGTCAGGTTCAAATCTTTCTTACGGCCCGCACTCGTCTTTCCTGAAGAGTTTAAAATCGGCGGGTTAGAGAATGATGAAATCTACAAAAATAGAAAGAAGCTTACCCTGAATTTTATGCTTAATTCTGGTTCCTATGCGACTCTCGTGATCAAACGACTTTTAGCCTGAAGAGGTATCGTCATTTGACATTTTATAATAATACTTTATGATGATCACAAAATGTTGCTAATTATTGTCTTTCTCACTGGATTTGTTTCTCTGGTCTTTGAAATTATTTGGGCAAAGGTATTTGCACTTTTCTTTGGTTCAACTGTAGATGCAAACACGCTGGTGATTGCTGCCTTTATGCTCGGTCTCGGGCTGGGTGCACTATATTGGGGAAGACGTGCTGATTCTTCCCGGAATCCGGTAAGATTGCTCTCTTTCTGCCTTTTGGGTATTGGGTGTGGTTCTGCAATATTGTTACTTCTCTTTACTATTTTAAAATCAATTTACCAATGGAGCGTGCGGTCTTTTGGCCAAAACACAAATATTTTAATTTTTCTTTTGGCTTTTATTTTTATGTTCATCCCCGCATTTCTCACCGGGGGCATACTACCCTTGGTAACAAGAATCTATATAAGAAAATCTGACAAAATTGGAGATGAATTCGGCAGATTATACGCCCTGAATACCCTGGGTAGTATCATCGGTGCTGGAGTCAGTGGCTATTTTTTAATCCGGGCTTTGGGTTTGAATGGAACACAAATGTTCTCTATACTCATTATTCTTCTGTGTGTAGTATTTCTGTTTTTGAAAAATGGTAGAACACCTGATAGAGTTTTAAAGGAGGAAATAGCCACAAAAGACGAGAGGTCCCTTTGCATGGAATTAATAAAATCAAAATATAAATTTATACCCATTATCGCGGGTTTGACCGGATTTATTGCCCTTGGTTATGAGGTCGTATGGCTTAGGGCGCTTTCGGTCTTCCTTGCCAATGCCACATATACATTTACCACGATTTTAATCATTTATTTGGGTGGCATATTTGTAGGTAGTTATTTCTTCTCTAAAAAATTTAGTAATAAAAATTTAATTAAGATATTTATTATAATTCAAGTTTCACTCTGTTTTTATGTTTCAATTACTACATTCTTCCTAAATACACTTCCCGTAATTCTCTTTCCTGTAAGAGATATTATGGAATCTAATTTTTTAAGAATTTTTTTACCGCCTTTACTTCTTGCTTTGATATTGGTTTTCCCCCCTGCATTGCTTATGGGCATCTCATTTCCTTTGCTCTGCACACTATATACTAAAATTAACACCATTGGGAAAGAAATAGGGATGATATATTTTACCAACACTCTGGGCAGTATGTTGGGTTCGATCTTTGCCGGTTTTTTTATCCTGCCATTAATAGGAATTGTACGGGGTATTGTTATAATTGTCTTAATCAATCTGGCAGTTGCTATTTGTGCAATTTTGATTTCAAAAGAAAAGAAATTTTATCCATTGGGTTATGTCGTGCCTTTGATTATAATTTGTCTGTCAATAGTTAATTCAAAAAGGACGCTAATCTTACCACCTTCAATATATCGCACACCAACTCGCGCCGACCGGGTTTTATACTATAAAGAAACAAAGGATGGGACAGTGATAGTGAGTGAAGATAGATTTACTAATATCAAGGCTTGTTATGTAAATAACAGTGCAGTGATTGGAACAACCTATGATGCAATCAAGGTAGTAAAGATGCTCGGACATCTACCATTTTTATTCAATCCGGGTGCCGAAGATGTCCTGGTTATTGGTTTTGGTGTCGGAGTTACAACCGCAGCCATTCTTGAACATAATGTGAGGAAGGTTGATTGCGTAGAAATCTGTCCCGGGGTAAGAAAGGCAGCAGAATATTTTACGAACTTCAACAATTATGTCTTTAATAACCAAAAGGTGAAATTTATCTCTGCCGATGGAAGAAATTTTCTTTTCTTAACGGAAAAGAAATACGATGTTATCTCCTGTGACCCGACGCACCCGGGTCTGGGGAGCGGGAATCTATATACCAGGGAATATTTTTTGCTCTGCAAAGAACATTTAAATGAAAATGGGGTTATATCTCAATATCTTCCCCTCCACAGATTGTCGCTTAATGAATTCAAATCATTGATTAAGACCTTTGTTGAAATCTTTCCCCATACTACAGTCTGGCTCGGACATTCCCATGGCATTTTGATAGGCACCAATAAGGCAACAAAAATAGACTTTCAACGCTTAAAATCAATACCAGATGAATTATTAAAAGACCCGTATTTACTTTCAGTCTCTTTGATACTTGACGGAGAGAGTTCTCAAAGATTCAGTAAGGAGGGCAGAGTTAACACCGACGACCGTCCAATTTTAGAATTCTTTACTCCGGCGAGCCTCGGTCGAGAAAATTGGGAAACAAACATCAAGGCTCTCCTGGCTCATCGTACCGAGCCCGAAAAGATAATTGAAAATATAGATGACCCAATCATTTTGAAAGAATATTTGGATGGACAGAAGTATTACATTAACGGTCTGATTTATCAGAACCGTGGTGAAAGAAAGAATATGATTGAAGAATTTAGGAAGGCACTGAAAGTTAACCCACACAACGAAGAAATAGAATTATTTATTAAGAAGGAATTGTAATGAAGAGATTGCTTTTCTTTGCATTTGTGCCTCTGTTTTCTGTCTACTCAGAATATGGTATTATTAAGGGATTTGTATCAGATGCGGAAAATGGGGAAAGGCTCAGTTATGCCGATGTAATACTGAAGAATACAACCCTGGGCACGAGCACCGATGAGAAGGGGTATTACTACATTTCCCGTATTCCCGAAGGCGAATATACGGTTATCTTTTCATACTTAGGATATGAACCGACCGAGAAAAAAGTGGAAATAAAGGGTGGGCAGGTTTTAACATTGAATATAGAATTGAGGCAGTCTTCAATTGTTGTCCCGGGGGTAGTCGTTTCCGCAGAAAGGGAGCGCTTTGAAAAGAGTGTTGAAGTGAGCCATATTACTTTTACACAGCAGGAGATAAAATCTGTGCCGGGTCTTTTTGAATCTGATTTGATAAAGAGTCTGCAATTGATGCCCGGTGTGGTTGGTATGCATGATTTATCAAGCAAATTATATGTGCGTGGTGGTAGTCCGGACGAGAATCTGGTTTTACTTGATGGGATAACAATCTATAATCCCGCTACGCATCTCTTTGGTCTATTTTCCACATTCCAGCCCGATGCAGTGAAGGAGGCAGAGTTATATGCGGGTGGATTTCCGACAAAATATGGGGATAGGTTGTCCGCGGTCCTTGATGTTTCAACAAAAGAAGGGAACTCAAAAAAGTACGAAGGTAATGCGAGTGTAGGGCTTATTACATCAAAATTACTTATAGAAGGTCCAATTCCCAATGGTTCATTTCTATTCAGCGGCAGAAGGACATACTTTGATGCCTTAATCTGGGGTTATGCCCATATCTTTAATAAAGATGTAGAACTCCCTTATTATTTTTATGACGGTGTTGGTAAGATAAATTATAATTTTTCAAGTGATAATAAATTGACGCTTACCGGATTTGGTGGGGCAGATGTGATTTCTTTTACTGAAGGATTATCAATTCCTGAAGAGAAGATTTCAATGTCCTGGGGAAACCGTGGCATTTCGTTTCGCTGGCGAAGGATATTCAATCCTCAAATATATGGCGATTTTATTGGCGTTTGTAGTAATTTCTTTACCCATTTTAATTATGAAAATCTTATTGATACATCTCAAAATATTAAACTCAATGAGGATATTACAAGTATCTCGGCAAAGGCTGATTTTACATATTTGTTGAATTCTGCTCATACGTTGGAATTAGGAGTTCAAGAAGAGAATTTGAAGGTTCAACAGAACTGGGAAGTTGCAGAAAGTTTCTTTGGCTCACCCCTTCAGTCTTCTAATCTCATTTCTGTCTATCTCCAGGATAGATGGCAGATTATGCCTCCAGTATTGTTTATTCAACCGGGTCTGCGGGGTTTATATTACACTTTGGGCAGAAGACTGCTTTACAACCCCCGTCTTGGATTAAAATATCGTTATAGTGAAGACATTGCTTTAAATGTCTCGGCTGGAAAATACAATCAGTTCCTTGTTACCATTAACAGCCAAGAATCTTACTTTTCTATCTTTGACTTCTGGCGGCCAGTAGATTCTATCCATCTGCCACCGGTCAGTTACCATTTGGTGGGTGGCATCGAGAAGTGGTTTGATGAAATGACATATTGCACAGTTGAAGGCTACTACAAAAAATATTATAATCTTTTGATTCCGAAGGAAGAAGATATCTTCTTCAGTACCCCCACTGAAAGTCTCAAGTCGGGTAGTGGCTATGCAACCGGTATTGATTTTTTCTACAAAAGAAATTTTAGATTTTTTACTTTCTGGCTGGGTTATTCCTTTTGCTGGACAAGAAGGAGTGTCCTCAGTGAATCATATTTTCCGCGCTATGACCGAAGGCACAATCTTAACATCACTCTTGGCTCAACCGTTCCCAGAATAATCCCCTTTTTAAGGAATGGAAGACTTGGCCTGCACTGGTATTTTGGCAGTGGCCTTCCTTATTCGGATATGGTCGCCCGATACCGATACTACACTTTCTGGGATGCCTGGGGTACTCCCTATGTATGGAAATGGGATTGGCGTTATATTTCAGGACCAAGGGATTGCTATCGCCTTCCAGTCGCACATCGCCTTGACCTGCACTATGAAAAGGGACTGCGACTATTTGGTCTTAACGGTGAATGGTGGTTTGATGTGATGAATGTCTATGCTCAAAAAAATATTCTTTTCTATGTATACGAACTCGACGAAACCGATGATGAACTGAAGCCTCCAAAGAAAAGGGCTTATTCAATCCTGCCCATTGCGGTGCCGTCATTTGGCATTACCATTAGATTTTGATATGGCTAATTTGATAAGATTTTTGTCAATAAAATTTCTTCTCGTAATACCGGTTATTTGCATCTTCTACTCCTGTGAAAAAAGAAGAGATTATCTCTTTGAAACACAGTTGAATGTCGTCTGTATTCTACGCAATGATGAACCCTATCCTGTGGCAATAATTGACCGCAGCTATAAGATTGATGAATTTGCTGAATACGACTTGGAGGATGCTCTGGTTTATATCTCTGGACCCGCTATTGTGGAGACACTTTTCTACTCCGGTTATTACAACTACTTTCAGGCGCTAAAACCAATAACAATTCAAGCCGAGTCAGTATATCATCTTTCTGTTTGTGCGCCAGGATTTGAATCAGCAACAGGTCTCACCCAAATTCCTGGTAGATTCCAGATAATCAGCCCTTTATGGTATGATACCATAAGCATTCAAGATTCAATAATTTTTACAAAGAGTAGGGGAGGTGCAATCTACCATATAATTGTTTCGCGGGATGAGATGGGTATTGATTATTATGACTGGTATTATCTCCCCGAGATTTCCAGTGATACAATTCTAAAAGTTCCAATTATGCAATTTTATGAATACATAACGGAAAGCGGACCTTATGAATTCTGGATAGTTGCTCACGATAGCAATTACTTTAATTACGAGTTTCATTTTGGCAGTGAGCCACCGGCTTATGGTATTGAAAATGGCACCGGTCTATTTGGTAGCGCCTGGAAAGAGGAAGTGAAGGTGTATGTCAAACTGGAGTAATTAAGAACAATCTTGGCTTAGACAACCTTAAACATTCCCCCTTGACTTTTTTAAAAATGTGAATATAATATATAATAATAAACTATGTTACTATTTAGTCTAAATAGGTTTAAGTCTCAAGATATGCCTGAGACAGGTAAGTTTTCCGCAAATAAACTTTCTCTTTGGATAGGAAGGATTAAGGGAGAGAAAACCTTAAAAAAATTCGGGAAAGACTTAAGAGGTTGTGTCCCAATTCAAATTTTGAAGGTAGTCCCAACCTTAATAGCCTGTGTTGAATTGAATGCAGGAATACGGAATCCCTTCAGATTAAGACATATTTATTCACAGGCTTCAGCCTGCGGATACCAATTTTACGGGTTATGATACAGACTCTTAACTTGTTATGCCTTTTTTGAAAAGGAGGTTTTATGGTCTCTAAAAAAATAACTAAAGGAGTAATTTTTATACTCCTTGGTTGCGTGGTTCTTGAGGCCTCATGGGTACCATTTCGTCTGGATAATAGAGTGGAAAAGACCGCAGTGAATGTTCTCTCTTCAACCGAATCTTCGGTGCTTGTGAATTTTGAAATCTTTGGCGCCGAGGTCTCAGAATATGATGCAAGAAAATTAACAGATACAGGAGATGAAGTCTTTGCGGTTTTTAAGATTGATGAGTATGCCTTTACGGGTGAAATCGGGAGGCCACAATTGCCAATGATAACAGCAGTCCTTGATGTTCCACATAAGGCAGAGATTCGGGTTGAGGTAATCTCCGCAGATTATAATGAATTTGATTTAAAGACACTGGGAATAAATAAAAGAATTGCACCCGCGCTTCAGAGTGTTCCCAAAATACCTAATGCCAGGGCCCACTTTGTGCTTGACCAGAGTGTGTATTCCACCGATGCCTTTTACCCCGATAAGATTGCGGATATCTATGAAGGTGATGGTGGGTTAGCCCGGGGACACAGATTGGCAACATTGAGGGTTTATCCTGTCCATTATAATCCAGTTACCGGTAAGATAAGGTGTTATACGAAGATAAAAGTAAATGTGGATTTTGTCGGTGGTGATATTTTAGAAACTCAACGAGTAATTGCCAGAGACTACTCAACAATGTGGGAGCAGTTTATCCAAAGAACTGTAATCAATTATCCTGAATACCTGAAGGGCGTCCCGCCGCTGCCCATCTATTATGATATCTTTTATAACGGACAGGCACAAACCGTAGCCAGAAAACTTGCCCAGTGGAAGAAGAAAAAGGGATATAAAGTCAGAATGTGGAATGCGGGGGGATGGAGTGCAACAGCAATAAATGACACAATCAGATTCCAGAATCCATTAGCAACTTTTTTGGTGATAATGGGCGACCCGAATTCAAGTTCTATTGCCTTACCACCCTCAGGAACGGGTTCTTCCTCAGGAGACCAGACCGACCTCTATTATGCAGAAACAAATGAATCAGGTTATTTACCCGATATGTTTAATGCCCGAATATCTATTCTTGATACAGCCCAGGGAAATACAGTTGTGAACAAGGCAATCCGCTGGGAGCATGCGAACTTTGGCTCCGCGGGTTATTCCTGGCTAAAGAAGGCATGCTTTATTGCGGGTTATGATGCCAGTTGGCAGAATTTTGGCATGGCAACCAACTGGTATTGCCGCAATCTACTTGTGCCTTATGGATATACAGTTGATACACTCGTTTATGCCTACGGTGAGCAAGAAGGTAGGGTCGTTTCACAGATAAATGCGGGTCGCGCCTGGATGGTCTATACTGCACACGGAAGTCAAACATCTTGGGCAGTTGGTTATTCAGGTGACTTCAATGTAACTGAGTTGACCAATCTCACAAACAACCTTGATATGTATCCAATGCCCTGTGGACATTGTTGTTTGACCGGTGATTATGAATATTCATCAAACTGTTTTGGCGAAACATGGGATAGACTTAGTGGCAAAGGCGGTATCTGTTATTTTGGTAGTGTGCCTTCTACATTCTGGTATGAAGATGACTGGCTCCAGAGGAGATACTTTGATGCAATCTACACTGATTCAATCACAGGACGGCTCTACGAGACGGGCAGATTTACCCAGTGGGGTCTATACTGGATTGAGAACAATACAAGTTCCGACAATAAGCGATACTACTTTGAAGCCTATCATCTCTTCAATGACCCTTCGTTAGACTTCTGGACCGATGTACCTGATACCTTGCTTGTAACCCATAACCCGTTTGTTGTGCCTGGCACGAGCAATTTTACAGTTAATGTCAAAGATAATAATGGTGTCACACCGCTTAAGGACGCGCTTGTCTGCTTGTGGATTTATACCCAGACACCCGAGCTACATGTTGCTGGTTATACTGATGCAAATGGCAATGTCACTTTAAGTGTTTCAGCCCAGAATCCAATGGATACAATGTGGGTTACCGTGACAAAACACAACTACAGACCTTATGAAGGTTATGCCCTGGTCCAGGATGTTGGTATGCCTGCGGTCCCAACAGTTACAAGACCCCTTGACTTTGCCCGCCTGCCCTATTTACAGCCCACTCTCTCGTTCTATTCTACAGACCCGAATAATGACCAGTTGCAATATCGGGTCTTATGGGATGAAGATCCCAATTTCACCAGTCCTGATAGTGCGACGACTGGTTTGTATAATAGTGGTGTGGTGGTCAATTTTGTCTTTCCTTCTGCCTTACAGAATGGTATGACCTACTGGTGGAAGGTGAAGTGTAGGGACCCGAATGGTTCGGGCTACTGGACACAATATACTACAAAGCGTTCGTTTACGGTTGGGACGAGTTTACCCCAGAATACCTGTTCCTGGTATCAGACGACGAATGCCCAGTTTAATTTTGATATTTTCAATGGGACGCAGGTTCAGGGAGATAGTGTGGTTTTGTTGCCTTCGGGTCAGACGGTGGTTGATAGTTTGCTTTTTGCCAATTTTGAGAGTGGTCTGCCTTCGGGTTGGACGGTGGTGAATAGTAATGGTGATCAATATCAGTGGACGACGGGTACGACTTCGGATTTGGGTTCTTATACTCCGCCTGATTATGGTTCGGCTTATGCTTATTATTCGGATGATGATGCGGGTAGTAGTGCGCCGGTGAGTACTGAGGAGGGTTTGGTGACGCCGAGGGTATATGTTGGTGGTATTACTTCGGGTTTGGAGTTGGTTTATGGTTATGGTTATAATGATTATTCTTCTTATGATTATTATCGTGTGCGGATGCGTCGGTTTGTTGGTGGTAGTTGGCAGTCTTGGGTGCAGTTGCGGGAGTATAATGCGGATGGTAGTGGGAATGAGGTGATAGGTTTGGATTCGTATTTGCCTTGTGATTCGATGCAGTTTGAGTGGTATTATACTGAGACCAGTGCGACCTGGGGATGGGCGTGTGCGGTGGACAATGTTTTGTTGCGGCATACATATCAGTTGAGTAATGATTATGGGACATTGACCGGGACGCCGGTGGTTTATCATGATTTGTCAACCACTTATCCGCGTAGTCTTTGGGGTGATGTGGTCTGGCGTAAGGCGAGTGCTGGTGATTCTATAGGTATTCAGGTGGAGTATTATAATGGTTCAAGTTGGCAGTTGATTCCCAATTCGGTCTTGCCTGGTAATTCTGGGGGGTTTTTTACCAATCTGGCGGTGGATACGGTGAAGTTGACGAATGTGGATACGGTGGTTTACAATACTTTGCGGTTGAAGGCGTTGTTTTATCGGGTTACGAAGTCGCCGAATAATCCTGCGTTATTGGATTGGGAGGTTGGTAATTTATCAGGTTATGGTATTGCTGACGCCTTGAACACTACGCCTTACTTATTACACTTTTCGGTTTCTCCGAATCCATTCCGGAATCACCTTGTGATTCATTATGCACTAAGCACTATGCACTATGCGTTAGATAACAGCGTGGCTGGTGCCTACTCCATAGTGCCTACTATTTGTATTTATGATGTTACAGGTAGACTTGTTAGAGACTTTTCGCGGTTAACGGTAAACGGTGAACGTTCAGCGGTCATCTGGGATGGTACTGATGATTCAGGTCGGAGGTTGCCTTGTGGTGTCTATTTTGTGCGGTTGGAAGCGGGTGATTTTAAGAAGGTTGAGAAGGCGGTATTGTTAAGATAGGGATGAAAAGGGTGAAGAGGGGGGAAGAAGGGGTAAAGAGATTTTCCCTTGATTCCCCCTTCTCACCTTGATTTACTTTGATAACCCTCACTTGGTAAAAAAGGAATGGTATGAAGAAAATTTGTGTTTTCTTCTTGTTGATTACAATCCTTCTCGGGCAATCCTTTACCCGTGATATAGAGAGATTGGTTCTGATACATCTGCCAAATCATGATGAGGTATATAAACTGCGGCATTATACGATTATTGATGCGGGTAAAGACTATGCAAAGGCACTGTTGAGTGACAAAGAGATCGCAGATTTAAGAAATGCAGGTTATGAGCTTGATATTCTAATTGAGGATTACAAAAAGTATAAAGACGAAATCTTTGCCCGTGGATTTTATCATACATATAATCAGGTCTATCTTGTCCTTGATTCATTTGCGACACTTTATCCAAATATATGCCGTCTTGATACAATTGGTTTTAGTGTTCAGGGTCGGGCAATCTGGGCGATGCGGGTTACGGATAACCCTTTATTAGAAGAAAATGAACCAGAAATAAGGCTTGCCGGTAATATGCACGGTGATGAACATATCGGAACCGAGATTACCCTCTATTTTCTGCGTTATCTTTTAACAAACTATGCCACAAATCCCCAGGTGCAGAATCTTGTGAATAATAGAGAGTTCTGGATTCTACCGACATTGAATCCGGATGGCAAGGTAGCAAATTCAAGATATAATGCCAATGGTGTGGATTTGAATCGTGACTATGGCTATTTCTGGGCAGGGGATGGTGGTAGTCCTGGGCCATCATCCCAGATTGAAAATCAACATATGATGAACCATTTATTGCAGAACGATATCTGCCTTGAGTATAATTATCATTCAGCGGCATACTATGTTAACTATCCCTGGGATTATCACCCTGCTGACCCATCGGATAGTATGCATATTATCAATCTTTCAGAGATTTATGCAGATTCTGCTAACTTAACTGCAATAAACGGCTATGACTGGTATCAGGTTTGTGGTTCTTTACAGGATTATACAATTGGAACCTCGGGTGCCCTTGCCTGGACAATAGAGACTGATGAGCCTGCGGGTTCTTCAGCCATTGACCAGATATGCTATGATAATCGCGATGCCCTGATGGATATATGTAATCGGGCAGGCTGGGGCATTGAAGGTGTAGTGAAGGATTCAATCACGAATAGTCCATTATATGCCCGGATTGAGGTTTTAACTCCTGAGAGAATTTGTGTTTATACCGACCCCAATTTAGGTGATTTCCATAAGATGATACAGTCAGGGACTTATAGTCTTAGAATTTCGGCAAATGGTTATAATCCAAAAACAATCAATAATATAGTTGTCCCTGCTACCGGAAGTATAAATCTTGGTGAAATCAAACTTTCACCCAATCCAAACTGGCTGTATGCACTACGGGTTGTTATCGTGCGTTACTCTCAGCATGCAGAACAATCTAACAAAACACAGCCAAGATTTGCCCTTGGGACAAACGATAATGTCTTCTTCTCTTTAGGCCAGAGTGGATATATTGTCCTTGATATGGGTCCTAATACACCCATTGTTAATATTCCAGGTAATGATTTTACAGTCTATGAAGGTAATGACGGCACAGCAGAAGGTTATACGGTCTATGCAAGTAATAACTGGAATGGACCCTGGTATAGTTGTGGAACAGGAACTGGCACCCAGGATTTTGATTTGGCAACTGCCGGACTTTCTGAGGCAAGATATGTAAGGATTGTAGATGATGGAAGTACTACATCAGGTCAGTATGCTGGTTTTGACCTTGATGCAATTAAATTTTATGCATCTACAACTGGCTTGCCGGCTATTCCCACGATTGTTAAACCTCTGGATTTTGCTCGGCTTTCTGACTTACAGCCTACCCTTTCTTTTTACTCTACTGATCCAACCGGTGACGATATTCAATATCGGGTTTTATGGGATACGGACCCGAATTTTGGTTCGCCGGAGAGCACCACCACGGGCCTTTACCCTAGTGGAACCGTCGTTAATTTTGTCTTTCCTTCTGCCTTACAGGATGGCATGACCTACTGGTGGAAGGTTAAGTGTACAGACCCTGGAGGCTCTGGTTACTGGACTCAGTATACACAAAGTCGTTCATTTACGATTGGGACGAGTTTACCCCAGAACACCTGTTCCTGGTATCAGACCACTGGTGCGCAATTTGGATTTGATCTATTTTTTAATACAATTGTGCAGGGTGATAGTGTATTAATTTCGCCAACCGGTCAGAATATTGTGGATACGTTTTTGTTCGCCAATTTTGAGAGTGGTCTGCCTTCGGGTTGGACGGTGGTGAATAGTAATGGTGATCAATATCAGTGGACGACGGGTACGACTTCGGATTTGGGTTCTTATACTCCGCCTGATTATGGTTCGGCTTATGCTTATTATTCGGATGATGATGCGGGTGGTAGTGCGCCGGTGAGTACTGAGGAGGGTTTGTTGACGCCGAGGGTATATGTTGGTGGTATTACTTCGGGTTTGGAGTTGGTTTATGGTTATGGTTATAATGATTATTCTTCTTATGATTATTATCGTGTGCGGATGCGTCGGTTTGTTGGTGGTAGTTGGCAGTCTTGGGTGCAGTTGCGGGAGTATAATGCGGATGGTAGTGGGAATGAGGTGATAGGTTTGGATTCGTATTTGCCTTGTGATTCGATGCAGTTTGAGTGGTATTATACTGAGACCAGTGCGACTTGGGGATGGGCGTGTGCGGTGGACAATGTTTTGTTGCGGCATACATATCAGTTGAGTAATGATTATGGGACGTTGACCGGGACGCCGGTGGTTTATCATGATTTGTCAACCACTTATCCGCGTAGTCTTTGGGGTGATGTGGTCTGGCGTAAGGCGAGTGCTGGTGATTCTATAGGTATTCAGGTTGAGTATTATAATGGTTCAAGTTGGCAGTTGATTCCCAATTCGGTCTTGCCTGGTAATTCTGGGGGGTTTTTTACCAATCTGGCGGTGGATACGGTGAAGTTGACGAATGTGGATACGGTGGTTTACAATACTTTGCGGTTGAAGGCGTTGTTTTATCGGGTTACGAAGTCGCCGAATAATCCTGCGTTATTGGATTGGGAGGTTGGTAATTTGTCGAGTTATATTGGGGTTGCGGATGTTTCAAGCGCTACGCCTTATGCCTTATGCTTTACGGTTTTTCCGAATCCGTTCCGGGACAGGTTGGATATTAGATACCGGGTACCGGATACAGGTGATGTAGGGCAAGGCTTTAGCCTTGCAATTTATGATGTTTCGGGCCGGGTTGTTAGGTCGTTTAATCTTGAATCCAGTATCCAGAATCAGGTATCCAGTGTGGTCTGGGATGGTACCGATGATTCAGGTCGGAGGCTTCCTGCGGGTGTCTATTTTGTGCGGTTGGAAGCGGGTGATTTTAAGAAGGTGGAGAAGGCGATACTATTAAGATAAGGGTAAAGAAGGGTGAAGAGGGGTGAAGAGGGGTGAATAAGGGAGAAGAAGGGCTTCCTTAATTTCCCTTTATTACCCCTTATTCCCCTTGATAACCCTTACTTATTAATGAATGTTGGGTTTAGAAGTAAGAAATTGGAAAAAGATAATTGACAAAGAGAAAAAAATTGGATAAAATCTTATTGTTGGTTGATGAGCGATGTTGAATAAAAAATAGACTTAAATCTAAGAAAGGGGGTGATGCTCAAACAAAAATAAAAGGAATTTGCAACCCGGAGTGAGAACAGAAATAGAAGGCAAGAGGTTGGGAAGGTATGTGTGAGAAAAGTCTGTGTTAATGTGTGAGTTTTGGAGAGTAAAGAAAGGAGAAAAAAATGAATAGAAAAAAAATTATGTTATTATTGGCAGTCTTCCCGATAATCCTGTTTGCCGGGTCAATACAATACACCTTTCGGTTTTCTTTAAGCGACCTCACTTTCTCTGAGTATAACGGCTACGATGTAGTAAAGATAAAAGATGGAGTTGCTAACACCGAGGTTGGTAAACCTTCAATTCCATTTATCGTTGCCAATTTTGTCATTCCACCAGATGCTGAGGTAGTTGATGTTGCGGTTGTTGAAAAGAAGACGCAGGAGATACCCGGTACATACAATATCTGTCCGGTTCAAACACCAAGGCCAATCTCTTATAAGGGTGATGTCCCATTTGTTGAACCGGCACCGGATGTCTATAGTTCTTCAAATCCCTATCCAGAAAAGGATATTGTATCATTCCCTTCCGGTTCAATGAGTGGCTTTCGGATTGCGGGAATATTTGTAAATCCAATGAAGTACATTCCTAAAGAAAAGAAACTGATACTGACTACTGAATTGACGGTAAAAGTTCAATACCGAGAAGGGGTCTACAATCCCATCCGGCTTACAGAAAAACAGCGGGAAGTATTCAGTCAGGGTGTAGAATTGATTGTAGTAAACCATAATGATATTGCAAGATTCTCACCGCCGGTAAAGCGCGAACCACCCCGTGCCTGCAATTACGCAATAATCACAAATTCCACCCTTCAGTCAGCCTGGCAGAGACTTGCCAACTGGAAGATTGCCGCAGGTTATACTGCCCAGGTCTTCACAACCGACTGGATTTATTCAAATTATACAGGTTACGACAATCAAGAGAAAATTCGCAATTTCTTGAAGGATTATTTTCAAAATCAGGGGCTAATCTATGCGGTCTTGGGCGGGGATAACAATATTGTTCCCGAGCGCGATGCCTATTGCAGTTACTATGATCCGTATTACCTTGCCTCAGATTATTACTATTCGGACCTGGATGGAACCTGGGATGGCAATGGAAATCATCTCTATGGTGAGGTAACCGGTGATAATGTTGACGGTTATTTTGATATCTATGTAGGCAGGCCACCGGTTGATGATGCGACAGAAATCAATTACTTTCTGAATAAAGACTCTACATATATCTATAATCCACCATCCAGTTATATCCAGAAGATTCTCTTACCATCGGTAATGCTCTTCTCGCAATATAACTATCACGGCCGGGTAGTGAATAATGCCATCGGTGATATGTTCCCGGGCTGGACAGTTACAAAAATTGAAGACCAAACTGCACCTGCCACGAGAAATGCATTTAATCAAAACTACAACTTAATGCATATTGCCGCACACGGTGACCAGAATGGGACCTATACCGAATATGGTTCACCGGTATTTACATCTTCTGATATACCTTACCTCACCAATACGATGCCCACAATCTTAAACTCTATTGCCTGTTATTCTGGTGACTTTGATGAATATAACGACTGTTTTGCCGAGGCACTGGTAACAGATGACTATGGTTGTGTCGCAACAATAATGAACTCAAGATATGGCTGGGGGACTCCACCAAGTATGGGTCCTTCAGAGCAGATGGATACCTGTTTCTATTCGGTTGTCCATAAAGACACCTTCCATATTGGTATCCTTCATGGTGCCTCAAAGAACCATTACCGTAATCTGATATGGAATGCGAGTCAAGAGCCCTGGCATTATTGTGGAGTTGAGTTGAATTTATTTGGTGACCCGGAGATGAGTGTGCGCCTTGCACCAGCGAATCAGCCTTATATCTACATTGCCAGTAAGACCCTGAATGACCAGAATGGAAATGGCGTCTGGGACCCGGGCGAATATGCTGAACTCATTACTACACTTTCTAATGGTGGCAGTGTGAATGCAACAAATGTCAATGCAGTCTTGAGGGCAACGACAAATAGTCAATATGTTACGATAACCGATTCTACTTCATATTTTGGTAATATTGCAGTCGGTGGTTCAGCCAGCAATAGCAGTGACCCATTTAAGATGACTGCCGCACCTAACACACCCGATGGTACCGAAATTGGCTTTACCCTCCATATCACTGCTGATGGTGGATATTACTGGGACCAGACCTTTACGCTTACGGTTGGGACACCGGGTCTTGATTTTGTAACCCATAATTGTGGTAATTGCCAGTTTACCGTAACTCGCTATGGTGCATTGGGATTTATGGGTTCAAATCAGGCATCGGGTGTTGGGTTTATCTATCCATCTTCGGGTTCTAATTATCTTTACTATGGTGGCTTTGCTGCCGGCACCAATTCCAGTTATTGTGTTGACCGTTATTATGAATCCAACCAGCAGGATGACGATGACTGGAATACTACTACAAATCCTGATGGTAAATGCCGTATGTACGAACCGGGTCCTTATGGCTGGGATGAGTATGTGACTGCAAGGTATGACGATTCCGGACACCCCTCACCAAAAGGGCTTGTCTGTGACCAATATTCCTGGGCATGGGATGATGCGACTGCCAATGACTTTGTGATAATGAAGTTTGTTTTGACCAATAATGGCAGCACAACGATAAGCAATCTCTATTTTGCGGTGTTCATGGACTGGGATATCACTGCTCTTTATGATGCGAATTATGGAAATTCTGAATCGGCACGCAATTTGACCTATATGTACTATACCGCCTCATATCCTTATGTGGGTGTTGAAATCCTCGACCCACCGCGTACTACACCCGCAAAGAATCTGGCAATAATCAACAACCCAACCTATGTCTGGCCGTATTATGGTCTTCCCGATAACATTCAGATTCAATTTATGGATGGAACAATCCAGAATCCCTCAGGCACGACTGCGGATGACTGGTCAACCTGCAATTCATCCGGACCTTTTACCCTTGCCCCCGGACAGTCAACGGTTGTTGCCTTTGCAATTCTTGGTGGTACCAATCTCACTGATTTACAGGCAAATGCCGATACCGCATATAATCGCTACTGGAATTGGCCCGGAATAAAAGAGGAAGGTAGAAAGGCAGTAACAAACCGACTGAGCATCTATCCAGTGGTATCTAAGGGTAGATTGAATCTCGCCTACACCGATTATCAGAATGAAAAAATCGTAATGGGTCTTTATGATATTGTTGGTCGCAAGGTCATGGAGAAGGCGTGGTCCAATCTGAGTGGCACAGGTCTATTGAAGATGGATTTAGCCCATCTGCCAAATGGTGTCTATTTTGTCCGGATTGAGAATGAGCACGAAAACCCGATGGTGGAGAAGATAATCTTGCTGAAGTAGAAATTGGGCAAGGCCGGGGAGAATTCTTCCCCGGCCTTTTTTTTACTTTATTATTGACTTTAATATCTCTTTGGATATAATATATCGTGGAGGTTAAATGAAACCAAAAATCTGTGCGTTTATTTTCGTTCTTTTTTTTATTATGGGGTGCAGCGGTGATGAGGTTCTCGTAACTATTCAAGGGCAGAGATTTACCACTGCTGATTTTAAAAATGAACAACAGCTTGCACCTACTGACGATTCCACAAAATTGAGAGCGAAGATTGATGATTTTATCAATAACAAACTCATAATTATTGAGGCAAAGGCATTGGGTTATGAAAATGACCCGGTGGTGAAGGCAGCATTTGAGACGAACCGCAAGGAAATCATCTGGCGTGGTTATTATGAGTCGCAGGTATTAGATAAAATTAAGGTGAGTGAGAGCGAAGTCAGAAAAATCTATAATCAGATTGTTGACCAGTATCATCTTGCGATAATTGTTCAAAATAATGATTCTATTGCCGATTATATAAGTGCTCAATTAAAAAACGGAGTTCCGTTTGACTCGCTTGTGAAATATTCACTTGATACATTAACCAAAAATGGTGATATTGGTTCATTTTCCAGTCTTTCAATCCCCGAGGAACTGCTCAAGCCTCTTAAGCACACAAAGACCGGCGGTGTTGCCGGTCCGGTAAGATTTGGTGATTTTATCTATTTTCTCAAAATAATTGAACATAAGAAATCAAATACCCCGGCATATAAGGATGTCTGTGAGAATATCAGAAATAATCTCAAGTATGAAAAGGCGAAGAATAAAGGTGAAGAGTTTGTTAATCTGATCATAAAAAGGGCAAAGGTGGAATATAATCAGGAAGGGCTTGATATTTTACTTAAACCCGAATCGCTCATAACAGAAAAGGACCTTGAGACCTGGGTTGTGAAAAAATATGATACATCTTTTGTTAAGGTAAGGACAATCATTGACGCGGTTCGGCATCATTACCGGCAATCAGGAATTGAACCCAAAATATTGATTGAAAGGGAACTGATTCCGGATCTGGTCTATGATGCAGCAATGAAGGCAAATGCCGAGAATTTTCCTAAGATAAAAGAAAAACTCATAAAGACAATGGATAATTTAATCCATCAGAAATACTATTCAGACCAGGTGTTAGAAAAGGTAAGGATTGATTCGGCAATGGTCTTGAATTATTACCAGCAACATAAATCAGAATACCCGGAGAAGAAACTCGCCGATATCTACACATTAATAACTGCACGATTGCGTGAAATGCAGGTCGATTCTTTGAGGACAATCCTCTTTAGTGAATTGAGAAAGAAGTATGAGCCAGAGATAAATGAGAAAGTTTTTGCAAAGTTATTTACAAAGGAGGAACGTTGAAGATACATAAATGCAAGATAATAATCTCCATTTTAATTTTTACCATTATGTGTGGTACTAAAAAGGAGACCGATGTCTTGATTAGGGTCAATGGTTCAAAATTGACACTTGAGGAATTTAAGAAATATATCCCCGAGGAAGAATATAAAAATTTATCTGATGAGGCAATAAAGGGAATTTTTGACAACTGGATAAATCAAGAGGTCCTTTATCTTGAGGCAAAGAAGAAGGGGATTGACAAAGAAGATTCGGTTGTTCTCCTCCTTGAACAGTATAAGAAAAATCTTCTGGCGATGGCGCTGGTAAGAAGAGAATTTGGACAGGGAACAGTTGATGAGATGCAGATATTACAATATTTTAATGCCCATAAAGATGAATTTTTGTATGCCGTGAAACTTGCCCAGATTGTTCTTCCGAGTTATGAGTCCGCTAATCTTACTCTGGCTGAGATAAATGCAGGTGCAGATTTCTTCAAGCTCGCCAAAGAAAGGTCACTAACCCGGATGGAAAACCCGGAAAATCCCCGGGTTATTACCGAGTATCTGCCCCGGGGCAAAATCGGTGACTTCGCAATTGAAGAGGAAATATTCAAACTGAAAATCAACGAAATTTCAAATCCCATTCCTTATGTTCAAGGCACATATCTCATTGTCAAGATGCTTGATAAAAAGAAGATTCTCTCAAAGGCTGAATTAACCAGTGAATTGAGGACACAGATATACAATTATCTTCTCTCCAAGAATTATCAAGATTTTGTAAATCACCTCATTGATAGTTTGAAGGCGAACTACAAGATAACGACTGACCTCACACCTTTGCGCAAATGACAATTTTGACTTTTATAGTAATCGCCGCTATTGCCGAGCAAGTCTCGGCGGTTGTTGGTAATGAGGTAATCCTGGAGAGTGAGGTGAATGAATATGCAACATTCTTATCCAATGACCCGCTGGCGCAGAAGATGTTTTCTAATTATGATGAATTGCGTGAATATGTAATTCAGGAGTTGATTTCCCGGAGGCTATTATTTATGGAGGCAGAATCTGAATCAATAACTGTTTCCAATGATGAGGTTCAGGAAAAGGTTAAAGATGCAATTGAGAATGTAAAACAGCGATTTCCATCCGAGGTAGATTTCTTCAAGGCCCTGGAAGAACAGGGGTTGACACTTGAGGAATTGAAAAGGAAGTATGCGGATAACATCAGAACCGAACTGGTGATGCATCAACTTATTCAGAAGAAATTTGCCACAAAGATTATGATTTCACCGATTGCCGTGAAGAAATTTTATGAAGAGAATAAGGACTCCATCGCGATAGTTCCGGGTCGGATTAAACTCGCCCATATTCTGTTGGCAATAAAGCCCAGTGAGGAGGCACTAAAAGATGCCTTTCAGAGGGCTATTGAGGTATATCAACTATTGGAGGGGGGTGCGGAATTTGCGGTTATCGCCAAAGAATTTTCCGAGGATGAAAATTCGCGAAAGAATGGAGGAATGCTGGGGCGGATAAAAAAGGGGGAGACCCTTGAGGAATTTGAAAAGGTCGTCTTTTCTTTAAAACCGGGTGCCATATCAACTCCTTTTCCATCCCGACTTGGTTACCATATTGTGGAGGTGTTGAATAAGGGAACGGATTGGGTCCTTGCCCGGCAGATTTTGATAAAGGTTAAGGTGACTGCTTCCGATACCGCCAGATGCGAAAATCTTGCTAACAGAATTCGCGAATATATTAAAAAAGGTGCCGATTTTGACAGTCTGGCGAAGATATATTCCAATGCCTCCGAGGTCGACCTGGGAGAATTTTTTATAAAGCAATTTACCCCGCCATACGATGAGGTGATAAAAAAATTAGAGCCAGGTGATATCAGTGAACCAATTCTGACCCCGGAGGGATTCCACCTCCTCTATGCCCGGGATAAGTTTCCGGAAAAATCACTGACATTTGAAGAGATGAGGGACCAGATCTATCAATATCTCTATCAACAGGAACTGCAAAAGTTATATAACAATTTAATTGAGGAATTGAAGAATAAAATATTTGTCAAGGTTTTTCCCAAGACTAAATAAGATACATCAGGGGAGAACCCCTGAAACCCCCAGAGACGCTCCATCTTAAAGTTGTGCACTTTCCAGCGACTATCAGAAACCCCAGATGTATCTTGTCCATATTCTTTTCTATAATGAAAATTTTC